>JBIKIM010000157.1:0-4099 GCA_044361605.1 Bacteroidia bacterium
CGGTAACAAGCACCACTAAGGGACTTGGAATGGCTCTTAACCAAGGTGTTTTGATTAAAGCCCAAACCCAAACAATCAATAAACTCCAAACACCTATCACTGCAACTTCCCATTGAATGGAAACGCACGCATGGCCTAAATTCGCCAAAAGCGCCAAGGGATTGGAAATCGAATGCCCAAGGGCGTTTGTGGTTGGCATACCCAACAATATGTACAATTGCTTGCTTAAAATAACCACGCCAATTGCCGCCAACATACCTTGAATGGCACTCGCGGGTACTTTATCTACGTATTTCCCCCATCGCAATAAGCCCATAAGCACTTGCAATACAGCCGCTACAAAAATGGCCCCTAGGGTCCAAATCCATGCGCTGTGGGTATCGTGTGCACCCAATTCGGTTACAGCACCTAAAACAATTACAATTAAACCGGCTGCAGGACCTTTGATACTCAACTTCGATCCGGTAATCCAGGAGGTGAACAGTCCACCAACGGCCGCCGTTAACAAGCCCATTACAGCGGGAAAACCACTGGCTTCTGCGATACCCAAACTTAACGGTAACGCTAATAAAAACACGTAAAACCCGGATGATAAATCGGCCAAACCAGGAGCAGAAAACTGCTTAGAAGTAGAAAGATAGCGCGCCTTGAACACTAAGGGTCAAAGATAATACAAATACCCTAGGGCCGATAATCAAATTTAGAGGTAAAAATTGATTCAAAACGGTCAATTTAAATTTAAAAAACACCCCTTTAAAGCACACTTTTGGTTACTTTCGCAGCGTCTTGATTTTAGGTGCTATCGATATTGGATCCAATGCGGCGCGATTGCTCATCGCAGAAGTTCGCCGCGATGATACGGAAACCCATTACACCAAATTGAACTTACTGCGGATACCCCTGCGTTTGGGATTTGACGTATTCGAAAATGGCCGAATTGGCCGAGATAAAGTTCGCCTGCTCATTAAAACCATGAAGGCGTTTAAAATCATGATGGAACTCTATGAGGTGGAACATTTTCGCATCTGCGCTACCAGTGCCATGCGCGATGCCACCAACGCCCGTGAAACCATACGCCGCGTAAAATTATCGAGCGGCCTGAAAATTGAAGTCATTAGCGGCAGCGAAGAAGCCAATATTTTATACGAAAACCACCTTTCCGCCAATCTCATATCTGGCGATATTCAACTTTTTGTAGACGTGGGCGGCGGCAGTACCGAGCTCACCCTATATATGAACGACCAAGTCGTGCAAAAAGAATCGTTCAATATTGGAACCATACGATTGCTACAAGGCCATTCTCCTAACGAAGAATGGGAACGCATGAAAGGATTTATTAAAACCCATACAAAAGGATTAAGTGGGTTGCAAATTATTGGCAGCGGGGGCAATATCAATAAAATATTCGCGATGTCGAAAGTCAAAGAAGGCAAACCCCTTACCGCCGCCTTCATTCGCAAACTGCATACCGAAATGGAGTTCCTTTCTCTGCATGAACGCATGAACTTGTACAATCTTCGCGAAGACCGTGCCGCCGTTATCGTGCCCGCCCTCCACATATTTACCCATATTATAAAATGGACCGGTAACACCGAAATTTTTGTTCCCAAAATAGGCCTCGCCGATGGCATCATTAAAAAGTTGCATCACGACATTGAAATGGCAGTGGGACCAACGCCCATGGGTATTTAAAATTGGAAAAAACAATCCAAGTCCTTAAATTGAAGGCGTGAAATATCCCTATCAAATCGATTCCTTAGAACGTTACCATAGCGATTATCAGCGCAGCATCGCCGATCCTCATGCGTTTTGGTCTGAAATTGCCTCCCATTTTTCTTGGAGGAAGCCTTGGAACACCGTGAACAGCGGCGATTTCAAATCCGGCCATAGCCAATGGTTCGAAGGGGGTCAATTGAATATTACCGAAAACTGTATCGACCGACATTTAGCCGAAAAAGGCCATCAGCATGCGATCGTTTTTGAACCCAACGACCCAAGTGAGGCCTGCCAATACATTACCTATTTAGAATTATACCAACGCGTGAATGAGTTTGCCCACGTTTTAAAAAACAAGGGAATCAAAAAAGGCGATCGGGTTTGTATTTATATGGGTATGATTCCCGAATTAGCCATCGCAGTACTCGCCTGTGCCCGGATTGGCGCCATACATTCGGTTATATTCGGCGGCTTTAGCGCTCAAAGTATCGCAGATCGCATTAACGATGCCAGCGCCAATTGCGTTATCACTTGCGACGCGGCCTACCGCGGAAACAAAACAATTCCCCTTAAAGAAATTATCGACGAAGCCCTTCACTCCTGCAACAGCGTTGAAACCGTAATTGTGTTCAACCGCACCCAACGCGACCTGCCGATGATTGAAAATCGCGATTGTTGGTGGGACCAAGAAATCCTTAAGGTGCAAGCCGCCGGCCTGAGTGAATTTCCCCCAGAAGCCATGGATTCGGAAGATCCCTTATTCATATTATATACCTCGGGATCTACAGGCAAGCCAAAAGGAGTGGTGCACAGCACCGCTGGGTACCTCATTTGGGCCCATTATACCTTTGTCAATGTATTCCAATACCAAGACCAACAGATTCATTTCTGCACCGCAGATATCGGTTGGATAACGGGACATTCCTACATCGTATACGGCCCGCTATCTGCCGGCGCCACCACACTCATGTTCGAGGGCATACCCACTTGGCCCGATGCGGGTAGATTTTGGGATATTGTCGACAAGCACCACGTTAACATACTCTACACCGCCCCAACCGCCATCCGCAGCTTAATGGGATTTGGATTAGCGCCTTTGACCGGAAAATCGTTGGCCTCTCTACAGGTGCTTGGCACCGTTGGGGAACCTATTAACGAAGAGGCATGGCATTGGTACGATTTGCATATTGGCAAAAACAAATTGCCCATTGTCGATACGTGGTGGCAAACCGAAACCGGGGGCATTATGATTTCCAATTTGGCGGGGATAACACCGGCCAAACCGACATTTGCCACTTTCCCCTTGCCCGGAATTGTTCCCGAGCTTCTCGATGAAAACGGTCAGGTTCTCGGGGGAAATTTGGCGAACGGCAACTTGTGTATCGCACAATCTTGGCCCGGCATAATCCGAACCACCTGGGGCGATCACGATCGCTGTAAACTCACCTATTTTTCGGCATATCCCGGTAAATACTATACGGGCGATGGTTGCCTGCGTAACGAAGAAGGCATGTACCGCATTACGGGCCGCGTTGACGATGTATTGAACGTAAGCGGACACCGAATAGGTACCGCCGAACTTGAGAATGCCCTTAATAGTCATGCAGCCGTTGTAGAAAGTGCCGTTGTCGGATATCCCCATGAAATAAAAGGACAGGGCATTTATGCCTTTGTAACGGTTCAGGGCGAGATTACCGATGATGCGTTATTGCGGGCCGAACTCTTGCAAACCGTGGTCCGAATTATAGGTCCCATTGCAAAACCCGATAAAATCCAATTCGCTATTGGACTTCCCAAAACAAGAAGTGGAAAAATCATGCGGCGTATTTTACGCAAAATCGCCGAAGGTGAAACGGATAAAATTGGCGATACGTCTACCCTATTAAATCCTGAAATAGTAGACTTGATTATTGCGGGCGTACTTTAGCACGAGCGCGTTTTGTTTTAACCCAATTGCATGGACTAGGAATCTTAGCTATTGAAATAGAACAGTAAAATATTTGGAAAATATCCGTGAAATGTAAAATTACAAAATACCCAATTTTAATTAGAAAATTTAATTTCAGATAGGTCTATATTCGTAAAAAGAACCATTATGAAAAAAACCAACATTTTTTGCCTTGTTGCCTTGTTAATGGCAGCCGGCGCGGCCTCAGCTCAGACCAAGCCGTTGAACAACACGGTACCTGCTAATGCCAATCGTGCAACAGACGGAAAAACACAACAAGTAAAAAGCAATCAATCGTCAACCACTACCGTTAAACAAAACAACAACAACGTAGACGTAGCTGCAAAGTCAGCGCCCTCTTCCAAAAAAACTGAAAATACATCGGTAAGCAATACTGCGGCGGAAAGCAAATCTAAGAACAATCAAGCGGCTACA
>JBIKIM010000158.1:0-4073 GCA_044361605.1 Bacteroidia bacterium
ATATCATTTCCTACGCGATACGCTCGGTGTAGAAATTGCCTTTCTTGAAATTGTGAATACATTCGGCCTTTTGGTGGCCTTGTCTATTGGCGCGGCCTATTGGGCAATGCAAGCGGAATTTACCCGTAGAACGGAGCTCGGCTTCTTTGCTAAAAAATCAAGTACGATAACCATCGGCGCGCCCGCCCCGATGATCGAGTATATGACCAATGGCGTTTTTGCCTTTGTTTTTGGATTCAAAATTGTGTACTTGATTCAAAATTCGGGCGGCGAATTTATTCCCCAAGATCATATTTTCACCTCAGAAGGCAATCTATTTATGGGATTACTCCTGGCAGGATTTTCCATAGCCTGGCGGTATTACACCGATAAAAAAGAACGTAAAACCCCTCCCTTGGTTCAACCAATCACCACCTCAATCGCCGACGATATGGGCAATATAACCGCCGTTGCGTTGATATCTGGATTCTTAGGTGCTAAGGTTTTTCATATTTTAGAAACCCCTTCCAATTTCAGCATTCAGGTTATTTTGGAGCAGTTGTTTACCACCGGTGGTTGGACGTTTTTTGGGGGATTGATATGCGGAGCTACGGGCGTTTTGTGGTACACCTCTAAAAAAGGGTATTCGGTTTGGCATGTATTGGATGCCGCGGTTCCCGCCATGATGCTTTCCTATGGAATTGGCCGTTTCGGTTGTCAATTCTCTGGCGATGGCGACTGGGGAATTGCCAACCCCAATCCCGAGTCGTGGTTACCCGATTGGGCTTGGGCCTATAAATATCCCCACAACGTATTAGGTAAAAGTTATGGAGGTCCCGATATGGAACTCATACCCGGTTGCGAGGGCAGTTATTGCTACCAATTAATCAATCCCGTTTTCCCAACCCCGCTTTATGAAGCGTTAATGGCCTTGACTTTGTTTGCCATTTTATGGTTTTATGTGAGAAAGTTGATACTAAAACCCGGACAAGTACTCGCTATCTATTTAATGATGGCAGGAATGGAACGGTTTTTGATAGAAATCATACGCGAACATGGTGACAGTTTGTATCAGGTGGGATCGGTAGTTTTTTCTCAAGCCCAAATGATTTCCCTGTTTCTCATACTAAGCGGTATCATCATATGGCTACTTTCTTCCAAAAATATACTCAAAGCCCCGGCACCTCAGGTCTGAGGCTGTTTTCTTTGTTGTTTTTTTTGTTTTTCTTGGGGATGTCCAACGTCCTATCAGGGCAACAGAAAGACACTACCTTCATTGACTATGTGCGCTTAGATCCAATTGAGTTATCCAGTAGCATAGACGAGGAAAAAAGAAAGCAATATTTAATCTTAAAAAGGCGGGTCATTAAAACCATGCCCTATGCCAAAATGGCGGCTTTCAAAATCAGGGCGATGGAAGATGAGTTAGCCACAATTAAGGGAAGTCGAGCGCGCAAGAAATACATCCAAAAATGTGAAAAAGGATTGAAGGCCATGTACACAGCCCAACTCAAAAAATTAACCATCGGTGAGGGTCAGGTTTTAATGAAACTCATCCACCGGGAAACAGGAAAAACCACCTGGGAAATAATGAAAGGGTACAGCGGGAGTGCAGAAGCATTTTTTTGGCAGTCCTTAGGTAGTTTTTGGGGACAAAACCTCAAGCGGGAGTTTGATCCCGTTATCGATTATCAAATTGAACACATTATTCAACTCGAACGCCTCGAGTAATAAAGCTTGATCCTAAATAGGTAACTGTATTTTTCAATATTGAATTTTACAAAATCAAGGCATAATACGTTTGTATTGCCTGTTGCTGTGCTCAATTTGAATGCCTTGAGTCAAAAAGCCTGATCCGATTTAGATATCTGTATCTTTCAATATTGAATTTTATAAATTCAAGCGTCGGTAATACGCACTAAATATTTTCAGGAATCACTGGATCAAGATTCCGGATTTGTAAATCGTGTTGTAAAGAGTCTTTTTGAGGGCCAATTGAAGAGTTAAATTGTTTTAGTCCGCAGAAGCCCGTACAGTAGGATTGGTGCACCTATGAGCGCGCTGATTGGGTTTAGGGGCAAAACAGAATCCGTTAAGAGGTTGTGGGCCAGGGTATCGGCACTTAAACAGAGCGCGCCCCCCCAAAGTAATGCCGGTATTAGCACGCGGGAATGACTTTCTGAACCTATCAAACGCTTGGCAATATGGGGCGCGACCAATCCAATAAACCCGATAGGACCTGCAAATGAGGTGATCCAGCCTGCTAGAAGGGATCCGCCAAAAATCAAAAATATCCGTAGTTTTTTTAAGGAAATACCCGAACCTTGCGCGTACAAATCTCCCAACAAATAAGCGTCTAAAGGATGTCGCAGCCACCAAGTTAATGCAGCAACCAAACCTACCGGCGTTAACAAATAAATCCAATCGCCGCTTTTTATTTGGTCAAAACTACCCATTCCCCAAAAAGTAAAACGCTGAATTTCTTGTTCATTTCCGAATTGTTGCAACAGTTCAACCCCAGCCGAAAATACAAATCCCATAACCATGCCAACCAATAACAACCTTAAAGGAGAACTGAAGCCGCGGCTCAGCGATAATTGAATGGCCAACGCAGCAAACGCACCAATTACGCTGCTCGTGGTAGAGCCTAAAAAGGAGTAGGATGTACCCAAGGCGCTGCCCGCGAATATGTAAACGGCCATACCCAGCGATGCGCCCGGTGTAACGCCCATTAAAAAAGGTCCCGCTAATGGATTTCGAAACAGGGTTTGCATGAGCAAGCCGCTAAGGGCCAATCCAAAACCTGTTAATAGGCTTCCGCTTATTCGGGGGATTCTGAATTCAGCAAGCAACCAAGGATCCGTTGTCGCATAATCCCGAAGATTAAAACCAATTAGGGCTATAATCCAAATAAGAAGGGCGGTGCTATGGAAATACGTTTTCAAAGTTCGCGGTAAAAATACAAATCTTTGCTTGGGTCTGATTTTCGAATGTGTAATAAATCGGAAAGGATGCGTTCGGGGTGCAAAGCCCCAAGGTCCCAAAAGGCGTTGGCCCCGTTGGCCTCAAGCAAACGGTCGTTTTGGTAACAGCGCAGTTTCTTTTTTTGTACCAAATCAAACAAACGGGGTTCGTATTTAACCATGTCGGCTTTAGATCGGGCCGTTCCGAGATTCAACCAAATTTCAGCGGATTGGACATACGTTAGCGCTTGTTCCAATGGCAGGGTGGAAGCGCCTGTACCCGGATGAGAATTGGACTTCAACCAAACCGGATTGAGTCCTGCATCGTGCAACAATTGCGTAAAGTAGGCGTCGCGATTGGGTATGTGCCAAATGCCTTGGAAAGGCAGGTTCAACATTGTGTTGGGCGATTTCGTTAGGGTGTCCGATTGTTTGCACAATTGGAGATACCGCGTTTCGATATCGCGAAATAAGGAGTCTGACAATGCGGCCCTCCCCAATAACCAACCCATGGGTCGGATCCATTCCGCTCGGGCCAAAGGATGCGATTCGAGGTGACTTTGAATGAATACAACGGCTTGACTGTCGCGCTGCAGTCTGAGCCAATCGGCTTCACCGGTTCCGTCTAGCAGGTAACAAAAGACCACCGCCGCGTGCATTTTTAATAGGGCTTCTTGGTCCAAAATGCCCGTTTTTTGCACCGATTTGCATCGGGGATTGCGCGTTATTTCAGTGGGTAGATAATCTAAATTGTCCACACCAATTAGGCCATCACCGAGTTGCAATTCGTGTAACATACGGGCAAAAAGGGCCGAAAGGGCCACCACGGAATGTTTACGGTGAATTTTCTGGTGGGCTGCGATGTGCTCCGATTTCCCCCAGAAATAGCGGGCGATGACCCGTTTACGGGACCCGTAAATGTGTAAAAACGTATCGGATTTGGTGGTTGATAATTGAAAAAGTTGGGCGTGGTGATTGGCTACGGGCTTGGAGGTGGCCGTAGGGGTTTCAAGCGGTTGTGGACTTTGACAACGCAGAAATAAACCCGAGAAAATAGCTAGAAAAAAGAGTCTCCTGAGAGCCATGCCTCAAAAGTAGAATAAAAAATGCGACACTGGGAAAAGTGGTGGC
>JBIKIM010000159.1:0-4068 GCA_044361605.1 Bacteroidia bacterium
GAGGTTTCTTTAACCCAGTTGGAAGAAGTTTTAAACGCGTATCCAGAAGTCAAGAGCAGCCGTGCTTACGTATCGTTTAGTGGCCGTTTGCATATCCGGATAAAAGAACGACGCGCTATTGCTCAACTCATTAACATAAAAGGAGATGTTTGTTATCTAGACTCTTCTATGCGCATGATTCCCGCCAAAAAGAACCAACAAGCACCTGTAATTATCTTGAACGGACATATCAATCAAAAAATAGCTTTGGGCAAAAAAATCAACGTCCAATGGCAAAGCAAACTGAAGGATGTATTAATATTTATAAATCAAAATTCTTTTTGGGAAAATCATTTTGAACAATGTTATGTCGATAAGTTTAACCAACTAATCTTGTATCCCAACATAGGAAGGCATAGCATTGTTATGAATAATGTAGAAAATATTGATGAAAAGTTCGAAAACCTACGTCTTTTCTATGATAAAGGACTTAAGCATATGGGGTGGGACCACTACCGCAGCATCAATATTTCCTACCGAAATCAAATAGTCACAACGCGTAATGTTTCCAATACTGAACACAATTAAAAAAACACTGTCTAAAAAGCACAACACACAAATACGATCATGAAAGGAGAAAAGAACAACATTATTGTGGGTCTCGATATAGGGACAACCAAAATTTGCGCCATTGTTGGTCAATTGGCTGAAAACGGCAAGATCAACATTTTAGGCATTGGCAAATCTTCTAGTCAGGGAGGCGTATCTCGGGGTATGGTGGCCAATGTGAGCAAAGTAGTTCAAGCCATTCAAGAAGCGGTTGAACAAGCAGAAAAAGTAAGCCAAGTAAAAATCAATACCGCCTATGTAGGCATTGCAGGTCACCATATAAAAAGCCTTCAACACCGAGGTACCTTGAATCGCCACAATGGCGACGATGAGATCAAAAAAGAAGAACTCATGCGCTTGGAACAAGAAATGGAAAATCTTGTATTACAACCCGGTTTAGACATTCTACATGTTATACCACAAGATTATACCATCGATGGAGAAGAAGGCATACGTGATCCTGAAGGTCGCATTGGAGTTCGTGTTGAATGCAATTACCATATCATCACAGGCGAAACTTCCAGGGCTAAAATCATTGGAAGGGCGGTAAAAAATGCCCATCTAGAAGTGGCTGATTTAATTGTTGAACCCGTAGCTTCTGCCACAGCCGTTTTGTCGCAAGACGAAATGGAAGCCGGTGTGGTATTGGTCGATATTGGCGGTGGAACCACCGATATTTGCATTTTCGAAAACGGTTTCATTTCTCATACCGCTATTATCCCAATCGGGGGTGATCGCATAACCATGGATTTACAAGAGGCCTTCGGAATTCTTAAAATTCAGGCGGAGGAAGTCAAAGTACTTTACGGCAGCTGCTTCCCTACTGAACAAATGAAAAACGAAGTGGTAGTAATTCCTGGACTTCCCGGTCGCGAACCTAAAGAAATCAGCGTATACGCCATTTCACAGGTTATTCGTGCCCGCATGGAAGACATCATTAATAAAGTCGAATTCGAAATCGTGCTTTCTGGAGTGAATAACACCCTAAATGGCGGTATCGTTCTAACAGGTGGTGGCTCTAGCTTAAAGGAGGTAAAACAATTATTCAGCTTTGAAACCGGCTTTGATGTGCATATTGGAACGCCAGGTCAACATTTAGGCCGTGGGCAGGTAGAAGAAGTTCGTAAGCCACTTTACGCAACTGCTATTGGATTGGTAATGAAAGGAATTGAAATTGAACACGCCTATGGAAGTCAATTCGCCCCCAACCAACTGATGGACTCACAGCAATCACAAAGAGATGTTAACGAACCCGAGCTCGAAATTGTAGACGATAGTCAAACCCCTCCCCAGAAACAACAAAAACAAAAGGGTCCCTCTTGGAAAAGCACCTATAATATGTCAATGTTTTCAGACTTGCTCCGACAGTGGTTCAGCGATGAAGAAGAAAACGACTTTAAATAACACAACATTAAAACACAAGCACTATGATTATGGAATTCCAACCAGAAGTAACCCTCGACAAAATCATTAAGGTGATTGGTGTAGGTGGCGGAGGAAATAATGCAGTCAACTACATGTACAAGCAAGGTATTGAAGGCGTAGATTTTTACGTTTGCAATACCGATATACAAGCCCTAAGACACAGCCCAGTACCTAACCGATTGCAACTTGGGGCGAACCTAACCTCAGGATTGGGAGCAGGTTCATCGGCAAAATGTGGAGAGGAAGCCGCATTAGAAAGTGAAAAAGCCATTGAGGAAATGCTGTCTGATGGCACCCGTATGGTCTTTATCACCGCAGGATTTGGCGGTGGAACCGGAACCGGAGCCGCGCCTGTAATTGCCAGTATAGCCAAAAGATTGAAGATTCTAACTGTGGGTATCGTTACCCTACCGTTCAGCGACGAAGGACAAGAACGTCAAAAACAAGCGATGGAAGGGGTAGAACGCATACGTCCGCATGTTGATGCCCTAATTACCGTTTCTAACGATAGCATCGTAGATATGTTTGGCGATTTAACCTTCTTAGAAGCCTTTGCACAAGCCGATAATATATTGTGCACTGCGGCTAGAGGCATCGCTGAAATCATTTTTAAAACCGGTCACTTAAACGTTGACTTTAAAGATGTAGAAACAGCTATGACCAATAGCGGTCGCGCACTAATGGGTACCGGCCGTGCGGGTGGTGAAAACCGTGCCAAAGATGCGGTAACAAGTGCCATAAAGAGTCCCCTTTTGGATAATACCAAAATATTAGGATCCAAACATATCTTGATCAATATAACCTATGGTGCTAAAGCCCCAACTTTAAGTGAGACCCGCACGATTATGCATTTCTTACAAGAAGAATCAGGCCATTCCGCAACCGTAAAAATGGGTATCACATTGGATGAAAGTCTAAAAGATGAAATCGCCGTAACTGTAATTGCCACCGGCTTCGAAGGTTACGCATCCGATAAAAGCCCGGTAATGGAAACCGAACAACGCAGTCCTATCATTGAATCCTATCCATTAATCAATCAAGAAACCGACGATATCATTATCGAAGACTTGAACGATACCAGTATTGCAATGCCTCCCATTCGTTCCAATGACAGTTTTGATTCTCCAGTGATGAAGGCGCCTCATTCCGCACCAAGTCCGGAATTAACGCCAGACATATCAGAGATATTCAGAAATTTTGACACCGATGAGAGACCTGCAACGATTACCCAAACCAACGTGCAGGCGCAACCCGCCGTTCCTACTAGGAATGATATACCACAAGCCCGCCAACCAGAAATACCTGTTCGGGTAAATATGGGCGGAAATAAACAGCGTGTTAACCATGTAGGAATTATTCATGATAACGACATGAATATACCTGCATATAAACGACGCAATATTGAATTGGCGAGTGCGCCGGCCAGTACCTCGAGCCATGTAGAAAAGCTGAATATCTCACAGCGTACAGATGGCGGAGCCGAACCTACATTCCAATTCACTCCCAATAAGATGTTGCACGACAACGTCGACTAAAATATTCATTGTGTTTTGTTGTTAGAAAGGGCTGTCTTAATAAGACGGCCTTTTTGTTTTGAACGAGGACCTTAGAACGCCTCTTATTTTTTTTATTGGGAAACTTTAGAATTACGAATACTCGCGCCCGGCGAATTATTGGAAACTTTAGAATTAGTGAATGAACGTATTCCTAGTATTATTGGGAAATTTTAAAATTAGCGAATGCGCGCGACAAGGGCATAAATAGACGTTTAAAGAGGTATCTACTACTTGCGTCAAGGGTTTGGATGCGAAAGTTCTGATTTAGCGAATACTCCCGCCTTACACCGAAATGGGCGATTAAAAAAGGATCAAATACTTGCGTAAAGGGTATGGTTGCGTTACAGCAAAGATATCGATTGATATAGTTCCGCGTATTGTTGTGATACTTTGGTTTCGTCATAAAGCGCTTCTGCTTTTAATCGTGCACTGGCAGAAAACTCGGCTAATAATGGTGGCTCTTCAATTAATTTGATTACCCCTTCGGCCATGAGGTGCC
>JBIKIM010000160.1:0-4060 GCA_044361605.1 Bacteroidia bacterium
TAGCCCCGTACTTGAACCTTTTACCACGCCTAAAATACCCGATGTGCTCACCGAAAAAGTGGCATTTTGGATTCAAAGCGCCTTATAATCTCTTCCCATGCGCATATTATATGCCGTTCAAGCCACCGGTAACGGACACATCGCTAGGGCTATCGAACTCATTCCCTATCTAGAAAAATACGGCACCGTAGACGTTTTTCTAAGCGGCAGCAACGCCAGCCTCAGACCCGATTTGCCCGTGAAATTTCGCAGCACAGGAATTTCCCTTTTTTACAGTCAAAAGGGCACGTTGGATTTTATGAAAATTGCAAAACAATTAAATCCCTTTTTCATAAATCGCGAAATCAAACGCCTTCCCGTTCAAGATTACGATTTAGTCTTATCAGATTTTGAATTTATTTCTGCACGCGCCTGCAAACGCTTGGGGAAGCCATTTTGGCACTTCGGGCATCAAGCCAGTTTCGACAGCCTGCGAACGCCGAGACCCCTAAAAAAAGACCTACTGGCCGAGTGGATTCTCAAAAAATACTGTTACAGTCCCTTAAAAATGGGATTCCACTTTAAATCCTACGAAGATTGGATTTTGCCTCCCATTATCAAACAAGCCCTTTGGCAGGCAACCGTAGTTCAAAAAGACCATTTTACGGTATACCTTCCCCACTATTCCAATGCCGAGATTCGCCGCTACCTCTACGGCATTGAAGGCATGAAATTCCATATCTTCTCTAAGGAAACAAAAAGAGACGAATCCGACTATAACCTAACTTGGAAACCGGTTACTAATGACGATTTTTCTCTCAGTATGATTGAAAGTAAGGGCGTTATTTGTGGTGCAGGATTTGAAACACCCGCCGAGGCCTTATTCCTTAAAAAACCCCTCATGGTTATTCCCATACAAGGTCAATACGAACAATATTGCAACGCCGCCGCCCTCGAGGAATTTGGCGTTCCTGTTATACAGCGTCTCGATATTAATTTCAGTACCCAATTACACCAGTGGTCTAAAAATCCCACGCACCTGCGTCCAAAAATAGAATTCCTCTCTACCGAAGAAAGCATTAAACGCCTCATGTTGAAAGCGTTAAGTACAAGCTAATACCCTAATGCGATTTCGTTTTGATGGCGTATATTTGCGCCATATTTTCTTATGATAATCGGGGTACCTAAAGAAATCAAAAACAACGAAAACCGTGTAGCGGTAACACCAGGCGGTGTACAAGAATTCGTTAAACACGGTCATACCGTGTACGTGCAAAGCACAGCAGGAAACGGAAGCGGTTTTTCCGACGATCAATACAGTCAGGCCGGCGCCCATATCCTCAAAACCATTGAGGAAGTATATGGAATCGCTGAAATGATCGTAAAGGTTAAAGAACCTATTGAATCGGAATACGCGCTCATCCGCGAAAACCAACTTCTCTTTACCTATTTCCACTTTGCCTCTTACGAACCCTTAACCCATGCAATGATAAAATCGGGCGCGATTTGCTTGGCCTACGAAACCGTAGAAGTCAACCGAACCTTACCCCTATTAGTTCCTATGAGCGAAGTAGCAGGCCGAATGAGTATACAAGAAGGGGCTAAATACCTAGAAAAGCCAATGGGAGGATTAGGAATTCTTCTAGGAGGCGTTCCCGGTGTTAAACCCGCAAACGTAATCGTTCTCGGTGGTGGCGTTGTAGGAACCCAAGCCGCTAAAATAGCTGCGGGTATGGGTGCTGATGTAACCATTATGGACGTAAACTTGAATCGCTTGCGTCAGCTCGACGATTTTATGGCACCCAACGTTAAAACACAATACAGCAGCGAATACAACATACGCGAAGCCATTAAAACCGCCGACTTGGTTATCGGCGGGGTGCTAATACCCGGTGCGAAAGCACCCAAACTGATTACCAAAGATATGCTTTCAACCATGAAGCCAGGTGCTGTTATTGTTGACGTAGCGATCGACCAAGGTGGATGTTTTGAAACGTCTAAACCTACCACCCACGCTGAACCCACTTATGTGGTTGATGGAGTGGTACATTATTGCGTAGCCAATATGCCCGGTGCGGTTCCCTACACCTCAACCCTAGCACTTACCAATGCCACCTTGCCTTATGCCATTCAATTGGCGAATAAAGGCTGGAAGCAAGCTTGTACCGACAACGCCGACTTACGTTTAGGTCTGAATGTTGTTAATGGCAAAGTCGTTTATGAAGGGGTAAGCCAGGCCTTTGGCCTCGATTACACCCCCGTAGCCGAAGTGCTCGCTTAATGCCTATTGTTCACTACAAAACTTACGGGGAGGCACAATTGCCTCCCCTTTATATTGCCCACGGCGTTTTTGGGATGCTCGATAATTGGCATCTAATTGCCCAAAGTCTTTCCGAGCGTTACCACGTGGTAACCTTCGACGCCCGCAACCACGGTAAATCATTTCACCACCCAGATGCCAGTTATGCCGCTATGGCAAACGACATCCAAAACTTGATGCAAGAACTCGGCCATGCCAAAATCATATTGGTAGGCCATTCAATGGGGGGTAAAACCGCCATGAAGTTCGTCGATACCCATCCCGATTCTGTTTCTCAATTAGTGGTGGTCGACATTGCGCCCAAAGCCTACAAAGCAAGCCACTTAAGTTTCATAAGCGCCTTTAAGGAAATTCCCTTCGATCGCATTCTCAACCGACGCGAGGCCGACTTGGCTTTTTCCGCTTATACCCAAGACGTGGGTATCAGACAATTTCTGCTCAAAA
This sequence comes from Bacteroidia bacterium, assembly GCA_044361605.1. Classification (GTDB taxonomy): domain Bacteria; phylum Bacteroidota; class Bacteroidia; order NS11-12g; family UBA955; genus VMCP01. The sequence goes on from JBIKIM010000160.1 coordinate 2,744, forward strand.
ATATTGAAAGCCAACCCGAGGGCGGATACCAATTAAAAATCAATATCGAAGCCATAGAATCTTATTATACAGAGATCATAGGCGATATCCAATTTTCGCACCCACACAACCTCCCTTGCACGTTTATCGCTGGAGCTAAAAGCAATTACATTTCGGCTAGCGATTTTCTGAACATCCAACAAATATTCACACAGGCACAATTAATCCAAATACCCGATGCCGGTCATTGGGTCCATGCCGAACAACCCCAAGCCTTTCTAAAGGCAATAAATGAATGCTTAATTCACTAATTTTAGTAACTTTGGCTCTGTGCATCTAATTAAATTCGCTTTTTTACTCCTATTACTCGCCATTGGCTCGCCGCTGCAAGCACAAGACCATTATACACATAATAACAAGTGCCAGCCACTGGGCGACCAACACGAAAATACAAACACCCAAAATACCGCAGATAAGCCGCTTCGCGACCAATACGGATATACAACCGCAGACCAAGTGCAGTGCAAACAACACGAAAATACGCACACCCAAAATACCGCAGACCAACCGCAACAACTCCAACATATTCTTGATTCCGATACCACTATCGTAACCAGCACCCCACTGCAAAATAAAAACAGTGTCAATACCACCACTCCCTCAATAGAAAGAAGATGGTTCTTTTTGCACGCAGGCATTGGCTATTTTGCCACTGGCGGCGATTGGTCACAGCGCTACCCCACCCACTTGAGCGTGCCATTAAGTGTGGAATATTCCCACCGAAGCAATTGGTCATTTGGTGCCGATTTTTCCTTTTTTCTCGGCTCAAATGTCAACAATCAAAATCTGTACGGCGATATGGTTAACGATTCCGGACTCTTACTCGATATGAACGGATTCCCTGCTGTAGTTCGGACCTACCAACGCGGATTTTCAACACGCGCCTTTGTGCTGAAAAATTGGATATTACACAAGCACCGAAACAGTCGACTTTTACTACAAACAGGTGGTGGAGTCGGCTACTATCAGCACTATACCAAGTTCACCTTCGACTTAGATCAGGTGCCGCAAATCGATGGAAATTTCCAAGGGGGTTACAACCGACATACCCAAGGCACTCAGCTATTTGAACAAGTTAAAATCCAATACATCAACAACGATGCTATCTCCTTTAGCATCGGTATAGAAGCCGGCCAAGGCTACGGCAGGCGCATACATCCCTACGATTTTGCGCTACAAAAAATGCAAACGCAATCCATCCGCGATAGCTATTTAGGAGGCGTAATTAGCCTCATGATACCCATCAATTTCCGCGATCGTATTAGCGAAGTCGATTAT
>JBIKIM010000161.1:0-4055 GCA_044361605.1 Bacteroidia bacterium
CCGCTTAACTGACTGCCTGCTTTTGTAATACCAAAGCTGATAATATCTTGATAACGGCTTAATTTGGCCGGATGGTATCCGCCGATGTTCCGGTGGAACGGCGCCGAATGGTTGTCGTTAAACGGACTGTAACGCAAATCGAACACACGCGCCTGATTTTTATTGTCGGCCATAATCTGTTCGTCTAACTTACTCGGCAATATCAACTCTTCTTCCTCTTTATCTACCCACTGTTCTTCGCGTAAATACCGGTTTGAAACCCCTATAAAATCGACGGCTACCAATAAAATCAAAATAATACCGGCATGCATCGCCTTTAATTGCTGCTTCAACACCCCGTAAATAAGTGTAAACGCCAGTATCATGAAAATAGCCGACCGCCACACATCGTTCCAAACGATGCTTTTCCGTAATTTCATAATTTCGGGCAATACTTGAGCACTTTGAGCGCCTCCAATTTGAGAATCCATCGGACCGCTTAAAGACTGTCCGCTGGCCATTAAAACAATTACCCCTATGATAGAACCTAAGGTAATTCCAGCCGCTTTAATCATGGTGGCTCGCTCTGTACCACGGTATTCGAAAGTCACCATTTGATACACCGCATAAATACCATAGAAAGGCACAATAGCCTGGGCTATAGAAAGCGCCATCATGGGCGTACGGAATTTGTTGTAATAAGGCAGCACCTCGAATAACCACGCATTGAGCGGGAAATATTTCCCCCAAGACAATAGTACCGAAATAACAAAGGTTAACAGGGCAAACCAAGTGATGTAGGTAAATTCCCGTTGTGCCGAATCATCGGGTCTCCATTTTCGGCGGTTCCACGCAAAGACTTCCCCCAAAATAAAGAAGAACATGAGGATAGCACCCATGTAAACAGGTCCGCTGGTAAACTGCATTTCGCCAAAATACATAGGCAAACGCTCGGCGCCAAACTCGTTTTCGGGAACTGCTTCGTCCGAACTTCCTCCTTTAAAACGGGGCACAAACAAGGTCAGTGTTTCGGATATTCCGTAACTCCAACTGAATGCATAATCGATATCTAGGCCATTGGCCCCAACGGTTGACTGTCCTTTTTCTGGTATTTCACTCGTTACCTCCGAGCCTCCACGCATGGTGGCTTTGGAATATTCCATGGTGTCGTATATTTTCCCAACGGCGGTAACCACGCCCAAAAGAGACGCCATAACCATGATACCTAATTGGATTCCGTAAGATTTCCACTTTTTCTCTTGATACGCCTTAATAGCCGCCACAATGGCGTAGGCACCCATGATGAAACCGGCATAATAGGCGATTTGATAATGGAAAAAATTGATCATCATTCCAAAGAAAATCGCAAGTATAACGGCACCCTGAGCCCATTTTTCTCGATTCAACAACATCAAACCGGCAATTACGCCAGGTAATAAGGCCATCGCCTGAACTTTGGTAATATGTCCGGCCTCAAAGCTCGACAAGGTAAAGGTCATGAACGCATAACCCACAGCACCCGCCGCGGCCCACGCTTTGTCTACTTTGAGTACGAGAAGCAACAAGAACGTGCTTAACATTGACAAAAAGAGAAAGTCAAAAGGGTGTTTCACCAAATTAAACAGCTGCAAGGGTTTCCATTTTAGCAATAGGCTGCCTTGATCAATACCCGTTATTAAATTGGAGGGCATACCCGAAAACAAGCGATCGCTCCACAAGGGGTAGTTACCGGTTTCGGCTTTGATTTCTTTAGCATGCGCGGTCATCATACGCACCTGCTGCATATCGCCTTGTTGCAACATTTTGCCGTCGAGTGCGGGTGCGAAATACCACATCGCAATGACCCAGAATCCCAAAATAAAAGCGGCTACAATACCAGCTCTTTTCAAATAGTCTTTATTTACGTTCATGATAAAGTGAAGCGAATTTCCTAATTTTTTCCCAAGATAACACCATTTTATTGTTGTAAAATTGCAGCATGATCGTAAACGACCAAGTCATCTTCGAACTAATCGAAAAAGAAAAGCAACGCCAAACCCACGGAATCGAATTAATCGCCAGCGAAAACTTCGTGAGCGACCAAGTTATGTTAGCCATGGGAAGCGTACTCACCAATAAATATGCCGAGGGACTTCCCAACAAGCGTTATTACGGTGGGTGTGAAATTGTAGACCAAGTTGAACAACTAGCCATTGACCGATTGAAGGCCCTTTTTGGAGCCGAATGGGCCAATGTGCAGCCGCATTCAGGCGCCCAAGCCAATGCCGCTGTCATGCTCGCGGTGCTCAATCCCGGCGATAAAATTCTTGGCTTTGATTTGAGTCACGGAGGTCATCTTACCCACGGTTCTCCAGTAAATTTCTCAGGAAAATTATACAACGCGAGCTTCTACGGGGTAGAGCGCGAAACCGGCCTCATCGATTACGAAAAAGTAGCTGAAAAAGCCCGTTTGGAACAGCCCAAACTTATTATATGTGGAGCGTCTAGTTATTCCCGCGATTGGAATTACGAGCGTTTACGTCAAATTGCCGACGAAGTGGGAGCCCTTTTAATGGCCGATATTTCTCACCCCTCTGGCTTAATAGCCAAAGGCCTTTTGAACGATCCCCTTCCCCATTGTCATATCATTACCTCCACCACCCACAAAACCTTACGGGGTCCACGTGGCGGTATCATCATGATGGGCAAAGACTTCGACAATCCTTTTGGTTACAAAACACCCAAAGGAGAACTCAAACGCATGAGTGCGCTTTTAGATAGTGCTGTTTTCCCAGGTACCCAAGGCGGACCCTTGGAACATGTAATTGCCTCTAAGGCTATCGCTTTTGGGGAAGCCCTTTCACCCGAATTTTTGGAATACGGCAAACGCGTTATTTTGAACGCCCAAGCCCTTTCAGGTGCTATGGTAGCACGCGGTTATTCTATCATTTCAGGCGGAACCGACAACCATTTAATGTTGATAGACTTGCGCAGTAAAAACGCCACTCTTACCGGTAAATTGGCCGAGGAAACCCTTGGCAAATGTCATATTACCATTAATAAAAACACCGTTCCCTTCGAAGACAGAAGTCCGTTTGTAACCAGCGGTATCCGTTTGGGCACGCCGGCCTTAACCACCCGTGGATTCAACGAAACCGACATGGTACAGATAGCAGACTTTATCGATACGGCTCTTATGAACCACAGCGATGATGCGCAATTGCAAAAAATCGCGTCTCATATTCACGATTGGGCGGGGAATTATCCGCTTTTTGCGTAATATTTTTTAGACTTGAACCACAAAAAGGGGAATTATCATTTAATTCCCCTTTTTTTATACTCCTATTCCAATGCGAATCAAGTCCGTATTCGTTTTAATGTTACTCTTGAAAGTAGTCAGTCATTGCGATAATTACAAAACTTTATTCCCCGGAGATTTGCGATTTCTCCAAAGCGCCGCAATATCCAGCCCAAATAACATCCAAACCAATCCGATCATAAATAACAGCCAAGTTACCACTTCTACTATTTCTCTCTGGGGAAGCCCATTCACGCGGTAAACACCCAAAGCCAATACCAACCCATGGAAGGCCGACATCGGTATTACTTTCCATTTTATACCCTGCGTTTGTATCGTCCCGGACCTCCATACCCGCATCGCACAAGCAACGGCAAAAAACCACTGCGTTATCAATGCGCTCAAGGCCGCTCCCATAGCTCCAAACATGGGTATTAACCAAAAATTGATTCCCATATTCAATCCCATCGCCGCCAAAGCCAAAAAAGTCAACCATTTCATGCGACCCTCAGCCGTAATAAACGTTCCGAAAATATGGATACTGCTCATGGCTACAAATGCCCCCATCAAATAAATAAAAATCTGATGTGAACGCACCGCCAGCGCCGTTTCAGGCCCCCCTTCCCACTTGGCACCGTATAACAATTCTAAAATATCGTCTCCGAAAATATACGCCGTAAATAAGGCCGTTAAACCCACCAACCAAACCAAACGAAACGACAGCCAAACAAAAACGGTATTGTCTTTGCCCTCCTTTATATTCTTGGAGAAAATGGGCAGTAACTGCGTACTCAATAAG
>JBIKIM010000162.1:0-4042 GCA_044361605.1 Bacteroidia bacterium
AGCTATCGCTTCCTAAAGAACAAATGATTCCTCGGGATATGTACAAAAAAGGCGACAACATTCGCGCGGTTATTCATGCCGTAGAAATGGACAAAGGTTCTCCACGCATCGTGTTATCAAGAACCTCTCCTGAGTTTCTTGAACGCTTGTTTGAGTTGGAAGTTCCCGAAATATTAGATGGCTTAATTACCGTTAAAAAAATAGTACGTGAACCCGGCGAACGCGCCAAAGTGGCCGTTGAAAGCTACGACGATCGCATCGATCCCGTAGGTGCTTGCGTAGGGGTTAAAGGGGCTCGTATTCATGGAATCGTGCGCGAATTGCGCAACGAAAACATCGACGTCATCAACTATACTACCAATGATGCCCTGTTCATTCAAAGAGCCGTGCAACCCGCAGTTGTGAGCAAAATGGATATCGTAGGCAACACCGCCAACGTATTCCTTGAAAGCGACCAGGTATCTTTAGCCATCGGCCGCAGCGGACATAACATTAAATTGGCGAGCAAGCTTACCGGTTACCAAATTGAAGTATACCGCGTAAATGCCGTAGTGGAAGACGACGTGGATCTAGAAGAATTCTTAGATGAAATCGACGAATGGATCATCCAAGAGTTCAAACGAGTAGGTTTAGATACCGCCAAAGACGTATTGCGTACTTCGGTGGCCGATTTATTAACGCGTACCGACTTAGAAGAAGAAACCATTGCGCAAATACACCGTATCTTGCGTAAGGAATTCGAAGAAGAATAATACGAGGAAACTCGAAAACAGGCGTATTCTCAAGGCCTGTGGAGGGATTTTTACACAATCCCTCCAAATTCTTGGGATATCAAAAGGTTAATTTTAAATTTGAATTAAATTATGGCGGAATACCGTTTAGCAAAAGTAGCAAGTGAACTAAACCGAAGTTCGTCGGCAATAGCAGATTTCCTTAAAGAAAAAGGACATGAAGTCGACGCGCGACCAACCTCTAAAATCTCAGAGGATCAATATCAAGAATGCTTGAAGGAATTCTCTGCCGATAAGGCAATGAAGCAAGAGGCGGATAAACTGAAAAGCCAAAAGCCTATCAGAACAGCTGCTCCCGCACCCGTAGTTTCGGTTCCAGTAGAAGCACCAACACCCGAGCCTGTAAAACCAGCCCCGGTTGTGGAAATCGTTGCTGAAATTCCAGCTGAAGTTCCTAGCTATACTACCCCAAACACCGATAAGCCCGTTTCAAGCTTTAAAGTAGTGGGTAAAATCGATTTGGAACCCAAAAAGAAAAAAAGCGAAGAAACCCCAGCACCCCAAGCGGTGGTGGAAATTCCCGCAATCAAACAAGAACCCATAGCCGTAGCGCCAACAATCGCACCTGAACCAAAAGTTGAGCCGATTGCCATCGTTGAAATAAAACCCGACCCGCTACCCGCTCCCGTAATAGAAGTTAAACAAGCGCCTGCGGCTCCCCCAGCTTCCGAAGCCCCTCGCGTCGAGAAGAAGGAAAAGCCTCAAGCTCAAAATAACAAACCCAAACAAGGTCCTCCGGTTAATAACAATCAAAAACCAAAGGAGCCCGAAGTACCGCTTGAACCCGAATACCTTGAAACAAAAAAAGAAGTTTTATCCGGACCTAAAGTTTTAGGTAAAATAATTCTTCCCACTTCGAAAGAAGGAAATAGCTCACTCGCGAAAGAAGCCCGCAAAGACATGCAGGAAATTCGCAAAAAACGCAAACGCAAAGAAAAAGGCGTTGACGTTAAAGTAGCCGTTCAAGAAACAATTAACCGCGATAACCGAGCCAAACCAGCCGATACTACCGCGAATAAACCGAAAGGTCCAAAAGAAGCGGTTAATCCCACAGCGGTTAAAACCAATGTGAGAAACACCGTAAATCGGATGGGAAATGCAGGTCGTAGAAACAATAATAAAGGCAAAAAGCGTTACGAAGACCGCGAAGAGCGCAACCGTCGTTTTGAAGAAGAACGCCGCCGTAAAGACGAAGAAAGCAAAATCTTAAAAGTAACCGAATTCCTTACCGCCAACGAATTGGCGACTTTGATGAACGTTACCGTTACAGCCGTAATATCAAAATGTTTCTCCCTTGGCATCATGGTATCTATCAACCAACGTTTAGATGCTGAAACCATTCAATTGGTAGCCAGTGACTTTAACTATGAAGTGAATTTTGTGGATGCAGAATCCACCATTGAGGCTACCGACGATGAAGTAGATAACGCCGGCGATTTAAAACCACGTGCGCCTATTGTTACTGTTATGGGTCACGTTGACCATGGTAAAACGTCGCTTTTGGATTATGTTCGAAAAGCCAACGTAATTGCCGGAGAAGCAGGGGGTATTACCCAACATATTGGAGCATACGAAGTAACTCTCGCAGACGGAAAGAAAATCACATTCCTCGACACACCCGGACACGAAGCGTTTACTGCGATGCGTGCACGTGGTGCCAAGGTAACCGATTTAGCAATCATTGTAATTGCCGCCGACGATAGCGTAATGCCACAAACCAAAGAAGCAATTGCCCACGCACAAGCTGCAGGTGTACCTATGGTTTTCGCATTCAATAAAATGGATAAAGAAGGCGCCAATTCCGAAAAAATACGGGAAGAACTCGCCCAAATGAATATCTTGGTGGAAGATTGGGGTGGAAAATTCCAAAGTCAGGAAATCAGTGCCAAAAAAGGACTCAATATAGATTTACTGCTAGAAAAGGTACTCCTTGAAGCCGAATTGATGGATCTCAAGGCCAATCCCGATCGCCGGGCTCGTGGTACCGTAATCGAAGCAACCCAAGAAAAAGGCCGTGGTATTGTGTGTACCCTCCTGATTCAAAATGGTACGCTTCGTGTGGGTGACCATATGGTTGCCGGTTCGCAATACGCTAAAGTGCGTGCCATGTTCAACGAACGTGGAACCCGCATCGAAGAAGCACCACCAGCCACACCCGTTAAAATATTAGGATTCTCTGACGCTCCCACATCGGGTGACTTATTCGCCGTTCTCGAAAATGAAGACGAAGCTAAAACATTAGCCAACAAACGCCTTCAATTGGTTCGCGAACAAGGAATTCGTACCAAACGACATATCACCCTCGACGAAATCGGACGTCGTTTGGCAGTAGGGAACTTTAAAGAACTTAATATCATCATTAAAGCCGATGTGGATGGTTCTGTAGAAGCCCTCAACGATGCCATGATGAAACTGTCTACCGACGAAATTGCGGTAAACCTTATTCATAGCGGTGTAGGACAAATCACGGAAAGTGATGTACTTCTCGCCTCTGCATCCGATGCTATTATAATTGGTTTCCAAGTTCGACCTTCTGCAAAAGCCAAACAATTGGCCGAAAACGAAGAAATCGATATCCGTACTTACAGTATCATTTACCAAGCTATCGAAGAAATTAAGAAAGCCATGGAAGGTATGCTAAGTCCAGATATCATCGAAAAGATTATCGGACAGGTAGAAATACGAGAAGTATTCAAAATCACCAAAGTAGGAACGGTAGCCGGTTGTTACGTAACCGATGGTAAAATCGAACGCAACAGCATGGTCCGCGTAATTCGCAATGGTGTGGTTAAACACGATGGTAAACTTGCATCGCTAAAACGCTTCAAAGACGATCAGCGTGAGGTAACCAAAGGATACGAATGTGGACTACAATTGGATAAATTTAACGAAATTCTCGAAGGCGATTATCTCGAAGTATACGTTCAAGAAGAGGTAAAACGCAAACTATAAAAGTATTTCATCCAAAAAAAAAGAATCTACAACGAGCAGCAACGAATTTAAGACCTCGAACGTCTACTTTTGGTACGATACTTGTAATAGATTCGATAACTAAGCAACATAAAAAAACCCATGAAAAAGTTTTTAACACTAGCCGCACTCGCCCTTACCTTCATCGGTAGCAGCATGGCACAGAAAGAAAGTAAGCAAACAGAACCCGCAATCAAATGGGAACTAAAAGCGCACGATTTTGGAAACCTAGAAATGGGTCCACCAGCCGATGTAGTTTTTAAATTCACCAATTCCAGCAA
>JBIKIM010000163.1:0-4036 GCA_044361605.1 Bacteroidia bacterium
AAATTTACAGTCGCTTGAGCGCTGCTTCCATTGGCATCATTAACCGTAAGGATATACTGAACGTCGTCACCCGTAGATCCAACGGCTTTGGCGGGTACTACAGCCGTGAAGGTTTTCCCTGTAACCGCAGAGTCAAAAACAGTGATTGCAGCACCACCATTAATTTTTACGGTAAACAAAACTGATTTTAGACTTTCTGAGCCGGCAGTTGCTGAGGCAGAAATGGAAATATCAGAGCTTACTTCGGCCTCATTACCTGTAATTTTGTCTCCGGTGATGGACAAAGTAACAGTTGGTTTAGGTGCTTCGTCTTCATCGCCACCGCAAGAGGACAAAAATGCCATTGCCGCAACGGGCAAAATGAGCATCCATGCATTGAATTTCATACGTTTCATATTAGTGTTCTTTTTCTGGCTGCAAATTCCTTAAATTATCTAACAATTGCAAGTCAAAGTTCATCTTGCCGCAATTTAACCCTGTTTGTGTGTCAAATTGTCGGCTTTACTGACAAAATGATGAAAATTACATCAAGCCTTAGGGTCAATTTTAAAATTTCATTGATATTTGCACTTTGGCACAAGCCTTGACACTGTACACCGATGTTTAAACAGAAAGATACCTTCTTTGATTTTATGAATGACGATGATAATGTAGATGGAACCCCTGAGTTTTTACCGTTGTTTTCCAAACAAGAAGAAGACGAGAGTAATAAAATGGAGGTTCCCGAGGAACTTCCCATACTCGCTATAAAAAATACTGTTTTATTTCCTGGTGTTATTTTTCCTATCACGGTGGGGCGTGACAAAAGTATCCGTCTAATAAAAGAGGCCAATAAAGGCGATAAAACCATCGCAGTAGTGTCTCAAAAAAATGCGGAAGTTGAAGATCCAGGACTCGAAGATGTATATCCAATAGGGGTATTGGCTAAAATCATTAAGTTAATGAGGATGCCCGATGGAACTACCACCGTTATCATTCAAGGCAAACGACGTTTGAATATAGGGGAACTGACCCAAACGGAACCCTACATGAAAGCGAAAGTGATTTCCTATCCTGATTTAGCTTTCAAGGAAGATAAAGAATACAAGGCAATCATCGATAGCATTAAAGACATCTCCAATAACATCATTAATTTATCTCCCAATATACCCTCAGAAGCGTCTATTGCCATCAGGAACATCGATTCAAGCGTTTTCTTGATTCACTTTGTGGCCAGTAATCTGAATATTTCAGTAGGAGAGAAGCAGGAAATTCTCGAGTCGGTATCTCCCAAAGAGCGTTCGCTGCGCGTGTTGGAGCACGTAACCAAAGAACTACAAATGCTTGAGTTAAAAGATCAAATTCAAAGCAAAGTTCGTACGGATATCGATAAGCAACAGAAAGAATACTTCCTAAACCAGCAAATTCGCGCCATCCAAGAAGAACTAGGAGCGGAATCCCCCGATAAAGACATTGAAAATCTGCGTGACAAAGGGGCTGTGAAATCTTGGAAGAAAGAAGTAAAGGACCATTATAACAAGGAACTGGATAGACTCAATCGCATTAATCCTGCCTCGCCCGATTATTCGGTGGGACTCAATTATGTGCAATTATTATTGGAGTTACCTTGGGATACCTATACCGATGATAACTTCGATTTGATTCGCGCGGCCAAAGTGCTCGATGAAGATCATTTTGGATTGGATAAAGTAAAAATACGCATACTTGAATATTTGGCCGTTTTAAAACTTAAAGGAGATCTTAAATCTCCCATAATTTGTTTGTATGGACCTCCAGGGGTGGGTAAAACTTCCTTAGGAAAAAGTATCGCCCGCGCACTCGGCCGTAAATACATACGTATGAGCTTGGGTGGTTTGCACGACGAATCTGAAATCCGCGGACACCGCAAAACGTATATTGGGGCCATGCCCGGCAGGGTTATTCAAAACATTAAAAAAGTCGGAACGTCCAATCCTGTTTTTGTATTGGATGAAATCGATAAATTAGGTCGAGATTTTCGCGGGGATCCAAGTTCTGCCCTCTTGGAAGTATTAGACCCGGAACAAAATAGTACGTTTTACGATAATTACCTAGAATACGATTACGACCTTAGTAAAGTATTATTTGTTGCCACCGCAAACTCTCTTGATACGATACAGCCCGCTTTATTGGATCGTATGGAGATCATCGATTTGCATGGGTACAGCGTAGAAGAAAAACTGCAAATCGCCAAAACCTATTTAATTCCTAAGCAACGCAAAGCACATGGATTAAAGAGTTCCCAATTCAAAATTTCAGATACGGGTTTGCAATTAATTATTGAGCAATATACCCGTGAGAGTGGGGTACGTGGATTGGAGAAAAAAATCGCTTCTATGGCCCGGGCATCTGCCAAACATGAAGCCACAGGCGAACCATACAAAAAAACATTAGGCATCCCAGAAATCGAAACCGTTTTGGGTCCCGAAAAATTAGAACCGGAATTATACGAGAATAACCACACCGCGGGCGTGGTTACGGGTCTTGCTTGGAGTCCTATGGGTGGCAGTGTGCTATTTGTAGAAAGCACCTTAACGCAAGGCAAAGGGGAGCTTAAGGTTACCGGACAACTCGGCGATGTAATGAAGGAAAGCACGGCCTTGGCCCATACCTTCTTGAAAGCCCATGCCCATTATTTAGAGCTAGACCCTGAGATTTTTAATCATTGGAATGTTCACATTCACTTTCCTGCGGGTTCAATTCCCAAAGACGGTCCTTCTGCTGGTATTACCATTCTTACCGCTTTAGCGTCTTTATTTACCCAACGAAAAGTAAAGAACAAGTTAGCCATGACAGGAGAGATAACCTTACGCGGAAAAGTATTACCTGTGGGGGGTATCAAAGAAAAAATCCTTGCTGCCAAACGCGCCGGAATTAAAGAGGTGATTTTGTGCAAACAAAACGAGAGGGATATTTTAGATATCAAGCCAGAATATATTGAAGGGATGGAATTTCATTTTGTGAATAATATGTTTGAGGTATTGGATTTGGCCCTTACCAATCAAAAAGTCAAACACCCCATCGATTTCACCCTGAAAAACCCGAAATAACCTATATTTGGGCATGATATTACAAAAAATGTGGGCCTATATCACCTTTAAGAAGGAAAAAGGGGATAAGCCGAGCTTCAACCTAAGAATGATGCACGGCGTTAATAAAATTTCGATTCTCATGTTTTTATTTGCGGTTATCGTCATGTTTGTGCGGTTTTGTAAGTAAAAACATGAAGCCATTTTTGCGATTAATACTGGTTATTTTTCTTTTTTGGGGAAATGCTCTGCACGGACAGTTGCCGCAGTTAGCCCAGAGAGGTAATATCCTAACGGCGCCCTTAAGTAAAGTGGGTATGGATGCGGCTAGCAGAAGTGGTATGGGTTTAATTCCACTTTTTGTGGTGCAAGGAAATTGGATTCATGAAAATTTAGACTTAGCCGGCGCCGATTATCTACGCATGCCTGATTCGGTAAAAATCATTCCGCCCGTGCATCAAGGGGAGCTTTCCTATGGGTATTTCTTCCAACAACATAATGCCTCAGAATGGGAACCCAGTCGCTTACTTTTTGTTATCGAAAACGGCGCCCGATGGAACCGAGCGGCGGTCAGTCGTATTTGGGTAGATCGCAATCACAATCTTGATTTTAGCGACGATAAGCCCGATACCTTGTTTAAGGGACAAATGAATCAAACGTTATGGTTTTCAGCTAATAATGAAAAAGCATCGGGGGTTAATATACAAGTATTTCCTACCCAGAAATTCTATAAATTTTCCCAAATGAACGACCTGTCTATCCGAGAAATGTCAGGTCCTAGGGTATTCTTAGGGACTGAAAGTTCCTTTAAAGTAGAGCGTATTAACATTCGGTATGCCCCGTTTTTGTTTCGACGTGACACCTTAGCGATAGGCATTTTAGACGCCAATTCGAATGGTGTTTTTGGAGACAAAGGGATTGATAAATGGGTCGTAAGCGACCAATATTATCCCGCAATATCCACCCAATACATGGTACCTATGGTAGAT
>JBIKIM010000164.1:0-4010 GCA_044361605.1 Bacteroidia bacterium
CGGTGGTCGCCGTATCATTAGGACATGGAATTTAAAAGTCAAAAGATTAACCTAACAGGAACCTTTTTCTTTTACTTCCGATTAGAACCCTTCGAGCGGCTTTGACTGGCTTTCATGGCCAATTCCATACGTTCTTGGAATTTCGTTTTGGTAACCGGTTTCTTCCTAGCAGCGGCGATTTGGGCTAAAAGCTTTTTATCGTCGACCGTTTTACGAATTACATACTGTTGACCAAATGTAATCATATTACTTACGAAATAGTACCAGGTTAATCCACTCGCATAGTCGTTAAGAACCCCTAAGAAAATAACAGGCATGAAATATCCGATATACTTCATTTGGCCGGTCACTCCAGAAATCTGATTATTTAAATGGGTATAGATGAGCGTAGAAACAGTCATTAATAACGTAAAGAAACTGACATGGTCGCCATAAAACGGAATGTTAAATCCGAGCGACGGACCGTCGTATTGACTTAAATCGGTAGCCCACAAGAACGCTTTTTGACGCAATTCAAAGGCCACTGGGAAAAACTGAAACATGGCAAACAATATGGGTAATTGCAGCAGCATTGGGACACAACCACTAAGCGGACTGACGCCTGCTTTTTTATACAAGGCCATATTTTCTTGTTGTGTTTTCTGCAAATCATTTCCATGTTTTTCTTTGATTGCTTCAATCTCCGGCTTTAGGATTCTCATTTTAGCCGTAGAGATATACGATTTGTATACCAAAGGCAATAACAAGGTTTTTATGATTATGGTAAGAATCATAATTAGAATACCGGTAGAACCGATTACTCCGTCGAGAGCTGAAAAAACAGGGATTACCACGCCTCTATTCACCCATCCAAAGATTCCCCAACCCAAGGGGATAATGCGTTCTAGCTCGGCATTGGCAATACCTATATTGGTATTTTCGAGGGTTTTATAATGGTTCGGGCCGAAGTAAAAGTGAAAATTACCATTGCGCTTTTCTTCTCCTTTGTATTCCATAAAGATACGTGCACTCAACGGTTTAATGTCTGCCGAATCTGCACTTGAACCTTTCATCTTCATCGCCAATTTTGCATCGGTGCTAATATCAGCGTCGCTCGCGATTACGGCAGAAAAATATTGCTGCTTAAAGGCAATCCATTTCAGGGGAGATTTTAAGAGTTCTTCCGCTTCTTCGGTGGTGGTTAGCGTGGTTGGCGTTTCGTCGGGAAGCTTGTATACGATAGCGGTTTGTTGTTCTTCCCACTTCATATCGCGTTCTTGCTTTTGCAAAGTCGCAGCCCAGTCGAATCTAAAGTCGGAATTTCCTCGGCGCACAAAATCGCTCATCCCAACTACGTTTAGGGCGTAATTAACGACATACGGGCGGTTTTTATAAAGGGTGTATTTTTGTTCTACGTATTGATTTTCATTAACCGACAGACGGAAGGCAATAACGGTATCCGATTGTTCGGCAATTTCCCAAAGAAAATCTCGGCTGTTAAGTTCTTGCCCCCTTTGATCGGTCCAAGTCCAAGCCATCTCATTTTTTCCTTCTATTAATAAATCAAGATCTTCCTGATTGGATTTTTTGAATTCATTAAGTTTTACGGAGCTGATGCGCCCCCCTCTCGTATTAAACAGCAGAGAAAGGTGCTCGTTTTTCATCGAAATCAAGGAATCTGCGCCTGATTCAAAGGCGGCAAATTCTTGAGATTTTGCAATTTTCACACCGAGAGAATCGGTTTTTACGATTGGCACTTGCGTTTTGGCGCTGCCAACTGCTTGATTAACGGAGTCCTGAAAACGCTGATCTACCCTAGCGATACTATCGCGAAGGTTGTTGATACGCGCCTGCTCTTCGGGTGTGGGAGCAGTATACCAGTAATAACCGGCTAAAATGAGGAAAATCAGGGAGAACCCAATGACTGTATTACGATCCATAATTGGCGGTGCGAAGGTACGATAAAGGCCGGATAACAAAAAGATGAAATTGTGGCTATGCATTCTATAAATTCTTTCTTATCTTTGCAACCTGAAAAACCAGATGGCAAACACGGGTAAAATTTCTCAAATTATAGGACCTGTTGTTGACGTAAGTTTCAACGAGGCGGGTTCCAGATTACCACAGATTTACAATGCTTTGGCTGTAACCAAAGAGAATGGACAGGAAGTGATCCTTGAAGTGCAGCAGCACTTAGGGGAAAACATGGTTCGTACCATCGCGATGGACGGAACCGAAGGGATGCGCCGCGGAACAACCGTAGTCGACCTTGGAAGTCCGATCACCATGCCCGTAGGCGAAAGCATACGCGGACGTTTAATGAACGTAGTGGGAGATGCCATTGATGGTATGACTCCATTGGATAAAACCAACGGTCGCTCGATACACGCATCTGCTCCTACTTTCGAAAACTTAAGTACATCGGCAGAGCCCTTATATACAGGTATAAAAGTAATTGATTTATTAGAACCTTATGCCAAAGGGGGTAAAATCGGTTTGTTTGGTGGTGCCGGAGTAGGTAAAACCGTATTGATCATGGAACTCATTAACAACATCGCTAAAGCTTACAGCGGTATGTCGGTTTTTGCCGGAGTTGGTGAACGTAGCCGTGAAGGAAACGATTTGCTTCGCGAAATGATCGAGTCAGGCGTAATTCGTTATGGCGAAGAGTTCAAGAAGAGCATGGAAGAAGGCGGCTGGGATTTAAGCAAAGTCGACATGGATGAATTGGCTAAAAGTCAAGCAACTCTTGTATTCGGACAAATGAATGAACCTCCAGGAGCGCGTGCGCGTGTAGCCCTATCAGGACTTTCAATCGCTGAATATTTCCGCGATGGTGATGGAGAAGGTGCCGGAAAAGACATCTTATTCTTCATCGATAATATATTCCGTTTCACCCAAGCGGGTTCAGAAGTATCGGCTCTATTAGGTCGTATGCCAAGTGCCGTAGGTTACCAACCGACTTTGGCTACAGAAATGGGTGCCATGCAAGAACGTATTACGTCCACAACGCGCGGATCTATTACGTCTGTTCAAGCCGTTTATGTTCCTGCCGATGATTTAACGGATCCAGCACCTGCTACTACATTCGCCCACTTAGATGCCACCACGGTACTTTCTCGTAAAATTGCAGAATTGGGAATTTATCCAGCCGTAGACCCCTTGGATTCTACCAGCCGCATCCTTAGTCCTGATGTTTTAGGAAAAGAACATTACGGTTGTGCACAACGCGTTAAAGAATTATTACAGCGATATAAAGAACTTCAAGACATCATTGCCATTTTGGGTATGGATGAATTAAGTGAAGAAGATAAGTTAGTCGTTCACCGCGCTCGTCGTGTTCAACGTTTCCTTTCACAGCCCTTTTTCGTAGCAGAACAATTTACCGGATTACCAGGTGTTCTAGTCGACATTAAAGATACCATCAAAGGATTTACAATGATCATGAATGGTGAAGTAGATGAATATCCAGAAGCTGCTTTCAACTTAGTTGGTACCATTGAAGATGCGATTGAAAAAGGTAAAAAACTTTTAGAAGAGGCCGCTGCGTAATAAGTAAAACATGAAGGTTGAAATCTTAAGTCCAGACGCACACTTGTTTCAAGGTGAAGCTGAAATGGTAACCCTACCGGGCGTTGCAGGATCCTTTCAAATTAAGGAGAAACACGCCGCGCTAATCAGTAGCCTCCAATCAGGCAATATCAGCGTTCATAATGGTTCCGAAGTTCTAAACTTTCCCATACAAGGAGGACTCATAGAAGTGATCCACAATAATGTTATCATTTTAGTTTAAACAAAACCTAAACCCTTTCAAAAGCCCGTTTCCAAAAGAAGCGGGCTTTTTTATTGACTATCAATCTATTACGCAACACCTACACAACCACGCCACGAAACCACCTAAATATTTGTTAAACGTTTATGGCCAGTTGTAAAACAAAACAAAACGACGACTCAACGCCAAATCTATTGATTTTCAACGACTTAACCTAAAAACCCACCCTAAACGAGCAATAATGTTTACCTTTTGAGAG
>JBIKIM010000165.1:0-4007 GCA_044361605.1 Bacteroidia bacterium
CTACTTCTGAACTAGACAGCGATGATGTTCCGGCGCGCGAATCTGATGCTATGAAAGTCCCTATGGTAAAATCTGCAGCCGGTGTCCGCAGGGATGCGTCAAGTCCATTGAAGAAGAAAGACCGTATTGGAGTTGTTCCGGTTGACAAAGAAGAGACCGAAAAAGCCAAGGCAGGCGTTGTAACCGCTGGAATATGGAACGATTTAGAAAATTGGGAACGGTTCAATACCACATGGAAAGAGCCCGAAACTTCTGTGGCCGCTTGGAAATGGAATTTAAATAACCGTCGTTATGCCATAGAAATTAGCGATAAAAACGGCAAACCTGCCATAGATATCAACGTTCAATTGCGCAATGCCGATGGAAGCGTATTATGGTCAGCGAAAACCGACAACCGCGGTTTTGCCGACCTTTGGAATGCTCCATTTTTAGCCAATACCAAACCCGAAACTGGGTCTTTATTGTTGTTTGCCCAATACGGAGAGCGGCCGTACACCCAACTCGGTAAAATCAGCGCTAATGGTGAATCTCGCAATTCTTTTCGACTCGATTTTTCGCAAAAAACACCAAAAAATGTCGACGTATGCTTTGTTGTAGATGCTACCGGTTCTATGGGCGATGAGATCAACTACTTAAAAGAAGAACTTATGGAATTAATGATGCGCAGCTCCGAAATGACCCCCTGCTCCGATCTGCGTTTATCCTCCGTTTTTTACCGCGATCTTCACGACGATTACACCGCCATTCACGCGCCTTTTACGGCTCGTTTCGAAGATGCCGTTGGTTTCGTGCAATCGCAAAGCGCAGGCGGAGGCGGTGATTATCCAGAAGCCGTAGATGCCGGTTTGAACGAAGCGCTCGATAAACTCGAATGGAGTCCGAAAGCCCTTGCCCGTTTGTGCTTTTTGGTTTTAGATGCGCCACCGCACGAAGAAAAACAAGCCGAAATTCAGCGCTTGACCGCTGCCTATGCGGCCAAAGGCATTAAAATTATTCCCATCGCGGCCAGCGGTGTTGACCAACCCACTGAATTCCTGATGAAACAAATGGCGGCCCTTACCGAAGGCGATTATATCTACATCACCGATCACTCGGGGGTAGGAAATTCCCATATTAAACCCACGGGCGGAGAAAGTTCCGTGGATTTGCTCAAAAATCAATTGGAAAAAGTGATTCGGAAATACACCGAGAATAAAGACTGTTCCGATTCTGTAAAACCTTACGAACCCGATCCGCAGACACTCATTTTTGGCGACGACCAGATTATCATTCAGAGCTTCCCCAATCCGGCCTACTCCTTCATCGATATTCATAGCAATGTCAATATTCAATCAGTAGCCGTATACGCCCTTAACGGTCAAATCGTTAAAAACATTGAAACGGTGGGTGACAACCGCTATCGGTTAGACGTTCGCGACATTGATAAGGGACTCTATATTTTATCGGTAAAAACCTCCGGTCAAGTATACACCTCTAAGATTCTCATTTTAGATTCTCAGCGATTGGATTGAAACGAATAGTTAACGGCGTTACAGAGGGGAAACTGTGTGGGCGTTTCCCCTTGTTACACGAAACCATAAAGAACCAATGAAAATCATTTAGATTTGGTCGAGGTGCCGTATTTTTGTGGAACTATGACAGCATTTCGTATTGAACACGATACCATGGGTGAGGTTCGCGTACCCGCCGACGCCCTATGGGGAGCCCAAACAGAGAGAAGCAGAAATAATTTCAGAATCGGTCCGGAAGGCAGCATGCCTATCGAAATCATTCGCGCGTTTGCGATTTTGAAAAAATGTGCCGCCAAAACCAATTGCGAATTGGGTGTTTTGTCGCAAGAGAAATATGAATTAATCGCCGCCGCCGCCGATGAAATTGTTACCGGTAAACACGACAGCCAATTTCCTTTGGTAATTTGGCAAACCGGTAGCGGAACCCAAAGTAATATGAACATGAACGAGGTTATTGCCAACCTGGCGCATGTTATGAACGGGGGAAATTTAAGCGATGAGAACAAAATATTGCATCCCAACGACGATGTAAACAATAGTCAGAGCAGCAACGACACCTTCCCTACGGCTATGAGTATTGCCGTATTCAAGCAAGTGGTTGACTATACCCTTCCAGGATTGCAGGCCCTAAAAACTACCTTAAAACATAAGGCTCGTGAATTTCAAGATATCGTTAAAATTGGCCGTACCCATTTTATGGATGCCACGCCTTTAACATTAGGACAAGAATTTAGTGGTTATGTAACGCAGTTGGATAATGGTATTGCCGCGATTAATCGCGCATTGCCCGCCGCTGCCGAATTGGCCTTAGGCGGTACTGCGGTAGGAACCGGTTTGAATACCCCAAAAGGATATGCCAATTTGGTCGCCAAACACATCGCCGCAGAAAGCGGTTTGCCCTTGGTAACGGCCGAAAATAAATTTGAAGCCCTTGCCGCTCACGACGCAATGGTAGAATTGCACGGCGCTTTAAAACGCGCTGCGGTTAGTGCCTTCAAAATCGCCAACGACATTCGTATGCTCAGTTCGGGTCCGCGCAGTGGTATCGGCGAAATTGATATTCCTGAAAACGAGCCCGGTTCTTCAATCATGCCTGGAAAGGTAAATCCTACCCAACCCGAAGCGTTGACCATGGTTTGCGCTCAGATTTTAGGCAACGATGTAACCGTTTCCTTCGCAGGCACCCAAGGTCATTTCGAACTCAACGTATTCAAGCCCGTTATTGCGGCGAACGTATTGCAAAGTGCGCGCCTTTTGGGTCAGGCTTGCTTGAGCTTTAACGATAATTGCGCTGTGGGTATTACCCCCAATCACGCCAATATTAAACGTTTGGTCGATCAAAGTCTCATGCTCGTAACCGCCTTGAATCCCCATATTGGCTACGAAAATGCCGCTAAAATTGCCAAAAAAGCACACAAAGAAGGCACCACCCTTAAAGAAGCGGCTTTGGCATTAGAACTGTTAACGGAAGAGCAATTCAACGAATGGGTACGTCCGGAGAACATGGTCGGCGATCCCTCTGAAACCATTAAATAAATGCATGCCCAAGCCCTATTAAAAGGCCCCTTGGGTGAAATCCCCATAACCCATGCCGTGGTTATGGGGATTTTGAATATTACGCCCGATTCTTTTTTCGGGGGAAGTCGGTTCACGGCGTTACCCGATATTTTAAAAACGGCCGAACGCATGCTCGCCGATGGGGCTATGATTTTAGATATCGGCGGACAAAGTTCACGGCCGGGATCGGATCGAATTAGCGCTGCCGAGGAATGGGATCGAGTAGCGCCGGTTTTAGAGGCCTTACGCCGCGAATTTCCACAGGCGTGGCTCAGTATCGACACGTATCAGGCCGATGTTGCGAAAAAAGCCATCGATGCGGGCATCGATATCGTAAACGACATTTCATTTGGAGAAGACGATGAACGTATGTTTTCCGTGCTTGCCGACCAAAATATTACCTATATCGGCATGCATAAAATTGGCGATCCTAAGCACATGCAAGACCATGCCCACTATTCGGATGTGGTCAGCAACGTACTGCACTACTTGCAAGATCGGGTCCAAAAAGCGCAAGCCGCCGGTATTCAACACGTATGGGTCGATCCAGGCTTTGGATTTGCGAAAACTGCAAAACAAAATTTCGATTTATTGCAACAGCTAAATCGCATTTCTTCGGAGTTTCCCAACCTGTTGGCAGGCCTTTCACGCAAAAGTATGATTTATAAAACCCTGGGTATCACGGCCGATGAAGCCTTGAACGGTACGAGTTTCTTACATGCCGAGGCCCTCAACAAAGGCGCTAAAATTTTACGCGTTCACGATGTAAAACCTGCCGTTGAGTGCATTCTACTGCATAACCAACTGTATCCTTTAAATACGAATTGAACGGGCTGTCCTTTTTAACTACTTTTGTGCCCATGTCTAAAATTATCGCTCCTTCGATCTTATCCGCTGATTTTGCCCATTTAGGTCGCGACATTGAAATGATCAATCAGT
>JBIKIM010000166.1:0-3985 GCA_044361605.1 Bacteroidia bacterium
TTGATTGTCAATGCGGTTACGCATTTATTTATAAGCGCATTGCAGGAGTTACAGTGATCGATTCGAAATTGATCACACTGATGATTCGATTCGTCGATTCTTAATCAATAAATAGGATTGGTTTAGGCAAATACTGAGTTTGGCATGCCTTTTGCAATCCATATATTGTTATGAAAACCACCCTATTCGCTTTGGCCTTGATTCTCAGTGCAGCGGTGCGGGCGCAAATTCCGCCCTCATTTCAAGTAATTCCGAATCCCGCCCACAGCCGCGCCGCCATTGAATTGCATCAAATCGATATTGAAAAGGTAGATGTGGCCATTTTTACGCTCCTAGGGACTCCTGTAAACGGAGTCTATCAACAGATTCAGCGGGGTGATACCAAAATAAACCTGTATTTCCCGGATTTGCCGGAAGGTATTTACCTAATCCGTATCCGCAGTGGTGAATTTGATAGGACCCAACGCATGAAGGTTCAACGATAAAAAGAGCGTTGTCAACGGCCATTAACCAAAATAAAATGTGCCGTTTTCTTTGATTTTCCAATACTAATCTATTAATTAGCATCTTAATTTAGCCAAATTGTGAAGATGCGATCAACCTACCCAAGCACATTTGCCAAAAAAATGAAAAATATCCTGCGTTTTGCACTACTAAGTGTGGTAAGCGGATTGAGTTTTTGGGGTTGTGCCCCCAAATTTGAAGAAGCGAAAACATTATACGATCAGGGATATTATGGCCAAGCAGCCGTAACATTCGAAAATGTATATCGAAGCGAAAAAGACCCAGAGAAGAAAGAGCTTTCCTTGTTACTGGCAGCAGAATCGTATCGTTTGAATAATAAATACGACCGAGCCCTTAAATTATATGAGCGGGTGCTTAAAAAAGACCCTAATAATACAACGGCGCTTCTCATGAAAGCCAATATGCTCAAGAAAATGGAAGACTATCGTAAAGCACTCGGAGCTTACGACGACTATTTAGAGCGCGTTCCTGGCGACAGTGAAGTAATGCAGAAAATGTACGGCTGTGAATTGGCCTTGCGTTGGACCAAAGACAGTTCCTTATTTCAAGTAAAAGAATTCAAAATAGCCAATTCCAGTTCCAACGATTGGGCCCCTATGATGGCTTCTAGAAAAGACGATGTTGTATTTTTTGCTTCCGATAGAGAAGGCGGAATGAATAAACGTATTTACAGTGGAACCATGGAACACTGGGCTGATATTTGGTATGTTGAAGGAAAAAAGGCAAAGAAAAAACGTGGAGCAAAAACAACGACTGAACCCGAAATGGAATGGTTACGTCCTTTATTTTCCAAATCAGCCAGTACTAAATTTAACGAAGGTGGACTTACGTTTAATCAACGATATTCTGAGTTGTACATAACCCAATGTGGTGGTAACGACGGAAAATCAGAAAAATGTGCCATTTACCAAATGAAAAAAGTGGGTCCCGATTGGCAAATGGGCGATGTTCTCGAAATTTGCAAAGCCGACTCTACCCACAGCTATGGTCACCCTGCTTTAAGTCCCGACGATAAAGTCCTGTACTTCTCCTCAGACCGTGAAGGCGGTTATGGGGGCTTCGATTTGTGGGCCGTTACTTACAGCCGCCGCTCACGTACCTGGGGAAATCCAGTAAACTTAGGTCCCTCTATTAACTCACCAGGGAATGAATACTACCCCTATTTGAACAGCCACGACAACCGCCTTTACTTCAGTTCTGATTATTGGCCTGGACTTGGTGGGATGGACATGTTTGCCGCCGAGCAAACCGAAGATATTACCAAATGGGAAAACATGGAAAACCTTCGAGAGCCTCTAAACTCTGGAGGCGATGATTTTGCCATCACCTTTACCAGCGAAAGTTCTAAAAAAGGCTATTTTACGTCTAACCGCGGAAGTCGCCGCAACGACGATGATATTTACGAATTCGATGTGCTGCCCCTGGTTATTACCATACGCGGTATCGTTACCGATTGTAATACCAACAAGCCATTAGTAGGCGCTACCGTAACCATTACCAACGATCGCGATACGTCTAAGATCATAATGAAGGCCAACGAAAATGGCGAATATGCGGCCGATTTAAAACCGCGTACCAATTATGAAATTACTGCCACTTTCCCAGAATTATACTATTTTGAGAAGCCTCCCGTTAATCGGACTACCATGGGAATTCGGTTCTCTACCCAATTGGAACAAGATTTTTGCTTGATTAATCCTTTGGACCAAATCTACTCGTTACCCATATTTTATGATTTAGACTCTGCAGCCATCCGACCAGATGCGGCCAAGGTATTGGATACGTTTGCCCAAGAAGTGTTAATCAGGTATCCCCGCCTTATTGCAGAATTAGGATCTCATACCGATTGCCGTGCTTCTGTAGATTATAACACCCGATTGGCTCAGCGTCGTGCCGATTCTGCGCGTAACTATCTCATGCGCCGCTGGAATATTGACTCTGGACGTATTCTTGCCGTAGGATTTGGTGAAACTGAACTCATTAACGATTGTAAATGTGAGGGGGCTGAAAAAGCAGGCTTTACCCCGTATGTGGCTGGTAAAACACGTAAAATGATCATCGAAAAAGACAAAAAAGGCAATGTAATTAGCAGTTATTATGATACCTATAAAGCCAGCGAAATATCAGCTATAGAAGGGAAGCCATTTGTTAAATGCGATGAGTTTCAGCACCAACAAAACCGACGTACCACCGTTCGTTTTGCCTTTGAAGATAAAAAATCACGTGTTAAAGTGAACCAAGACGTAGATTTGAATAACACCAATAAAGGATCTAACACCCGCGATTCAGCCGCAAAATTGGATTCCTTGAATGGTAAAAATCCAGCAACTGCTGTTTCAGATTTAAGCTTTGCTATTAAATTACCCCTAACCGTAATTAATGAGGATCAGGTTTCTGTTCCGGTTATGATTCAAGACATCGAACCTGCTATGCTCATCATCGACAATAAAGCCAAGGCGAACGTCATTTCTCCTGAACTTGCAGCCGAATGGTGGTCGAAAAAGTTAATCACCAAAAAGGATTTCATTAGCGGCGATAAACTTAAAGTAGGTAAGGTAAAATTACCTGGTAACCGCTTCACGGTTGATTTAGTAAAAATGGGCCGTTACGAGGTTAATGGCATTCAATTTAAAATCGACGAACGTGCCAAGGGTCCAACCGTAGGTATCCGCGTATTGGATAAATACTTCAAGTCTGATTCATACAAAACGCCGACCGAATATGTACTTATTCCCAAGCGTGTTCCGAAGGAATGGCGTGCAAAACCGGTGAAGGAAAAACCACAACGGGCTCCAAAAGGCAAAAAAGCGGCCGCCAACACGGACGATGAAAAAGCCGAAGACAAAGCCGAATAATAGTATTGAATAATACGAAAAAGGGCCCCAATTAGGGGCCCTTTTTTTATACAATGGCGGCTCGGATTCGAATTAACCGTTCCATCAAGCCCCGGATCTGATCAAGGGGCAGCATGTTCGCGCCATCTGACTTGGCCGATGCCGGATCTGGATGCGTTTCAACGAATAAACCGTCGGCTCCTACCGCAATAGCTGCCTTTGCAATGGTTTCTATTAGTTGTGGCTTACCACCTGTTACACCCGATTGCTGATTGGGTTGCTGCAGACTGTGCGTGATATCCATAATCACCGGAGCCCCAAAAGATTGCATTTCGGGTATATTTCGGTAATCTACAATCAAGTCTGTATATCCAAAAGAATTTCCCCGATCTGTCAACATAACACGAGGATTTCCTGATTCTTGACATTTAACTAAGGCGTGTTCCATAGCTCCCGCCGCAGCAAATTGTCCCTTTTTAATATTAATCCACTTGCCCGTAGCAGCAGCAGCCACCAATAATTCCGTTTGTCTGAATAAAAAAGCGGGAATTTGTAATACATCAACATAGGCAGCGGCCATTTCCGCTTCGTGAGATTCATGAATATCCGTAACGACCGGTATGTTG
>JBIKIM010000167.1:0-3948 GCA_044361605.1 Bacteroidia bacterium
AATTGATCACGATCAACTGTGAAACAGCGGCTCCTTTGTTATTTAATTTCAAGGTATAAGAGCCCGGACTTAAAGACATCGGCAACTCAATTTTTGTATCGTTATGATTTTGCTTTCCTGCGATTTGCTTACCCGTCAAATCGAATAAGGTCCAAGAATCAATGATAAAAGTAGCATGCACTACTTTATCAGATGCAACGGGATTGGGGTAAACCACACCCGCTTGGGTAGCCGTAGATGCAATATTGTTGGTCTTTTCAAATACCAGAGCAAATCGCTGATTGGCCGTGGCACTGGTAGATTTGTCGTTTTCAAAATCGATGCGGGTAGTACCTATCGAATTAAGTGCATGATATTGCTGCGTGTGTCGATCTATCAAATAAGCTGGAACACCCAAATCGCTGAAAAAATTAGCCATAATGGTATAATTACCATGGCGCATTTGAGAAATACGCACGTCTATGATTTCACTGGATTCGGGTAAATTTCTAGAATCTATAGAGCAAAATTGATCGCCAACAAAAACCGAGAGATTTTCATCGGGATTAACCACCTTCCGAGAATCACGGGCATCGAAGTCCGTATTCATTTCCCCATCGAAATTGATTTCCAAACCGTCTAATGCACGTCCTTTGTTTTCAAAACTGTCGGTCTGATACAAGGTTAAATGCAAGGTAGAAAAAGGAGGTAATTGACGAAAGACATCAGTTTGTGTCGAAGCACTCGCTTTGTGGGCTTCGTTAAATCTAAAGGATGGAGTACCACTAGATGCTGTTTGAACAAAACACGCCTGGCCGGATTGTAAGAACTTATTTTGTGCCGAACCTGATGCATTATTATTATTTGAGATATTCACGCTCACATAGGCACCACGGGTACCCACATTAGGATCCCATACGGTATAACTCGAGGCATTAACATTTGCGGCAGCCAACATTACGGCACTCATATCGACCGGACATGGAAAGGGATTTCCAATGAATGTAAAACCATTGGCATTGGTATTCAATCCTGAAATGATTTTGTCGCCTTGACCTATGGTACCGATAGCTCTTAAGGTAGTATTGGAAGGGGTTGGCGCATTGTCGTTCAAGTCAATACGCCTATCTCCTCTAACTAAAACACGCAGAGGCGAACCAGCGGTAAGGGTGTTGGAATTGGTATTGGCAACGGCCGTCCAAGAACCCGTAGCCGTAGATACATTATAACTAAACAATGAGGGGTTATTCGTTCCTGATACATCAAAGCCATTGGTAGCGCCTCCATCCCCGGTAATGTGAGTACCTAAACCCGCAGTCGTACCTCCATTTTCTTGCCAGTTGGCGCGAATACTTGTCGTTGTTGTTACACTCGGAGATAGTAATCGAAAAGCTCTAGAAGCGGGGATAAAACGCTCCACTGTAGCGTTACCAGAAATATAACCACCCGAGCTCGATCCTTGAGCAACAACAGCTGATCCGTTGGCATTTGAATTGAGTACCAAGTTTCCTCCTGTAGTCAAAACACCGCCACTAGCCACGGTTAACGTGCCGTGGTTCGAGCCTCCCTGTATGGCCAATCTCTGGGCCAAGGTAACAGACGCTGAAGATCCTACCTTCACGTTTTTTACAGTAGAATTCAGTTCTCCACCATTTATTTCAACCGACTGTGCCGAACTGCCATTAAAAGTTAACGTTCCTTCCGTGGCATTTAGGGTACCACTGGCATTTACAGTGAAATTTCCAACGGTTTGGTATTCACCGTTAACTGTAAATGTGCCCCCCGCTCCCACTGACGTGGACCCAGAAGTCGACGTAACGGTTGTGCCGGTAGAGATAAAAAAAGTTTGTCCGTTTGGAACAGTCAAACTTTGAGCGCTTAAATTTCCTAATAAAGCGAAAAAGCCTGAAAAGGCAAGCAGCGTACGATTTAACATGTAACGAATTTAACACATTCGCCGTCAATCCAATTGTACCAAAATGTAACAATTAAAAAAATGAAACAACACCATTGCCATTAAACAGCCAATAAACAGATATTTAGATGAAACAAAACTAAAAGGCACCCCGTTGTTGGATGTGCACAAAACCGTATTCAATTTTATTCCACTTGAAAAACACGGATATAATCGACTTCCATGCTTTGAGGAAAACGGGTAGTCGCATCCGGACTTCCGGGTAAATTGCCGCCCACGGCAATGTTGAATATAAAAAAGAATGGATTATTAAACGGGTAAATACTTCCGGTATTTAGAGGCGTAATCGTATGGTACTTAGAATCATTCACAAACCATTCTATTTTGTCTTTTTGCCAAAGTATGGAATAAACGAAAAATGAATCAGAAAAATCACCCGCATTCAATCGGAACTTTTTACTGTTAAACGTAGAAGGAACCGAACTACCCCAATGAGCCGTACCAAAAACCTCATTCGGTTTCTGACCTACTGATTCCATTATATCAATCTCGCCACAAGCGGGCCAACTCACACTCCCTATATTGCTACCTAGCATCCATAGTGCCGGCCACAACCCTTGTCCCTTCGGTAAACGGGCGCGAATGTCTATTCGTCCATATTGAAATTCTTTTTTACCTCTAGTTATCAAACGCGCAGAGGTATACTGAGCTCCGCCTGCCGACTCTTGTTTGGCGGTAATGGTTAATTTCCCATCTTCCACTACGGCATTCTTTTCGCCTTGGTGATAATACTGAAGTTCGTTATTACCCCAACCCCATTGCCCTGTGCCTGTTTCATACGTCCAACTACCCATATCCAACGCATTCGTATTGAACTCATCGGCCCAAACCAATCGATAACCCACATAAGATTCGGGCGATTGATATCCGTTTTTTAAGGATATAGGTGTAAACTGAATGTACACCGAATCGATAATTTCAGAAAACTGAGCGGCGCTCACGTGCGCTCTGAATTTAACAACAAACCAGCCTGTATCCGCATAGGTATACGTAGCGGTATTGCCCTTCATGGTGGGACTCACAAAACCGTTAGGGGTTTCAAACTGAATCGCATAAAAATTGGCATTATCTGCTTTGATACTCGCCTCTACCCGACCTTTTTGAGTGGGTGAAAGCACGAGTGTGCGCACCAAATTGGTGGGCAGTAGCACGGTATCAACCGGTGGATTCTCTTGACAAGCTGAACCAAGGTATAAAACACCTAGGGTAATGATTAAGGATCCAAAAAATGAATTGCGTTTCATGTTTTATAAATAAAAAAACCGCCGTATTGGATCAAATTTACGAAACGATACGGCGGTTTGGATGGTTATGACTTATTTCTGACCGATATCGTCTATAAAATACGTATCGGAAGCGGTTGTACCCCAACCTGGGAATAGTACGATACGATCGAATACGGAGGCAGCACCTGCGAAGTCTACACTTAGTTCTACCCAAGTATTAGCAGTAGTTACTTCCACATCGCGTTCTGCGAATTCGTCTTTATTGGCACTATTTTCAATTTTCACACGCATGGTTCCTGTTTTGGGAGCCCAAACCTTGAAACTTACACTGGTTTTTTGCGAAAAATCCAATTTGCTTTTTAACGTTACAAAAGTTCCTGCCCACGTTTCAGCTCCATGAGTGGTTTCTAATACGCGATTGCTCGTATTGATACCCCCTTTTTTAGGATTGTCACTAATGGCATAAGAACTTCCCCCGAAAACTTCAAATACGGGATTTATCGATTCGAAATTTAAAGGTAAATCGTATTTATCGGTTGTTCCGCCACCTCCGTTATCAACAGGGAAGTCTTCAGGAACCAAACGAATATACCAAGCAAGTGCAGGATTCGACGCATCTAAGTAGCGTAAGGTTAACTCATTTTCACTAATACGAACGATTTTATATTCACGCACCCCTGTAAAAAAGCCCAAGAACCCTTTTCCATCAATTTTCAACACGGTATCAACGCCTTCAACGATAGACCAACCACCGGTTTGGTCTGGATA
>JBIKIM010000168.1:0-3934 GCA_044361605.1 Bacteroidia bacterium
CACGGATGCCGAGAACATATCCAAATGGTTCGTAGGCTCGTCTAATAATAAAAAATTGGATTGGGTAATCAGGGTTTTAGCTAATGCCAACCGCGATTTTTCTCCTCCCGACAATACCTTTACCTTCTTAAATACTTCATCACCTGTAAACAAAAAACAGCCCAAAACCGTACGCAATTCTTTATCGGTATATTCGGCACTTACGGTACCAATTTCATTAATTAAATCGTTTTTAAGATTTAAGGCTTCCAATTGGTGTTGTGCAAAAAACGAAGCCTCTACATTCCAACCCATTTCAACTTGGCCTTCGTAGGGCTCTGAACCCGTAATCATGCGCAACAAAGTCGACTTCCCCTTTCCGTTAGCCCCAATTAAGGCAATCTTATCTCCTCGTAATATCTGTCCAGATGCGCCTTGCATAATCTGCAAATCGCCATATGCTTTATGCAAATTCCGCAACTCGGCTACTACCTTTCCCGGCTTTACTCTAATATTAAATTTGATGTCAAAATCGCGATTCTCCTTGTCTTTTAACTCAATACGCTCTATTTTATCGAGTTGTTTTACACGACTTTGAACGGCAGCCGCTTTCGACGCTTTGGCTCGGAACCGCTGAATAAATTTCATTTGCTGTTTGATGAAATCTTGCTGATTCTCGAATTGACGTACCATGAGGGCATCGCGCTCTTCTTTTTCCTCTAAATACGAGGTAAAATTCCCTTTATAATGAAACAATTGCTGGTGGGCCACTTCCGCCACACGATTTACCGTTCTGTCTAAAAACAAGGGATCGTGTGAAACAATCACGTAGGTGCCCTGATACTCGTTTAAGTAATCCTCCAACCATTGGATGGTCGGTAAATCCAAATGGTTCGTAGGCTCGTCTAATAAAAGCAAGTCTGGAGCCATTAACAACAAACGGCCTAAAATGGCCCGCATGCGCCACCCTCCGCTCAAGAGCATAAGTGGTTTTCCCAACCATTCTGTTGGAAAGCCTAGCCCTTCTAATATTTTTTCTCCCTGAGCCTGCCAATCGTATCCACCCAACTGTCCGAAAAGCTCTTGGGCTTCTCCCAACTGATTCAAACGGCGTTCGTCGTAATCGGTTTCAATTTCCTTTAATAAACGCTGAATGTCTAAATCGAGTTTTACCAAATCTTCGCGTCCGGATAATACCACATCGCGCACCGATTCTTTATATTCTACACTCAATAAATCTTGATTCAAGAAACCAATTTTCATATTATTGGCTTTCGACATAACACCTTCGCGCAATTCGTATTCCCCCGAAATAAGTCGCAACAGCGTGGATTTACCCGTACCGTTCAACCCAACAAGACCTATTTTTTCATTGGGTTTGATATGCCAACGGGCGTTTCTATATAAATACCTACCTGCAAATTCAAAAGAAAAATCGTTAAGTGCTAACACCCTGCAAAGGTATGAAACCTTGGCCGTGCCATAAAGCAATGCCTATTAATTTGATAAAATGCAGCCTAAAGCAACTTCTTTTTTACTATATTCGTCTGAGGAGTGCCTGAATTCCAATTCATTAGGCTCAAAACGACGTCATCAATAAAACCCAGCTGCACCCAAGAATGTCATTCTATCAATCGCTAAAAAACCGCCGCTATTTTTTCCTTTGGGGGATGCTCTTGATGCTCGCCTCAAACATTTATGGCCAAAACAGCATTGTGGGCGATGGATTCGGGGGCAGATTGTGGTACCAACCGACCAATGTGAGTGCGGCTCCCTATGGAGCGTTTACTACGTGCAATGGCGAATTATTTGGTTGGGGGGTGCGTGAAAAAACCACTTCAATAATAAGTCTCGATAATAACCAACGTTATTTTACTCCAAAGCCTGTTCACCACTTAAAAAATATCCGATACCACTCAGCCGGTTATACCATGACAGCTATTAAAGATAACGATAGTGGTTTTATTTGGGAATCCTTTTATTACAGCAGGCCTCTAGGTATTTTAGACAGTGTGTTGTTTTGCGACGGAGGTTGGACTCTAGGAGCCTATATTCAAAAAAATGGGAAAGCCTATATTAGCAGTAGCGCTCAAAATCCGAGCTTACTGAATGCTTTCGAATATAACCAACGCATAATTGTAAGCGATTCACTTATATATCCCGGAGATCCGTCAAACCCAAACATAATAAAACGGTTTATCGTTCAAGATGTGAAAGGAATTGAAAACGCCGTTAGGTGTGCCGTTGGAGTACATGTTGTATATTTTTTAACCCGAACCGGTGAGGTTTACGTAATTGCCAAAGATGAAGGTTCAAGCATTGGATTGGGTAGTAATATGACCTCGCTGAAAGCGACCAAAATAAATAGTCTCAAAGATATCATTGATATCAAAACAACAACTTGGGGTACCCTTGCCTTAGATAAAAATGGAAATGTATTTATTTGGCACCGCTTCATTGGTATTCCTATGAAAGAACCTGCACTAACCAACATAGTAGCTATTTCAGGCCAATGCGATGGTTGGGTTGGACTTGCCCTTAAAGCTAATGGCGATGCTTACGAGTTGAATTTCAAAAATCAAGGAACCGTTAATCCCATCACATCAAAAATAGCCGTAACCAATGTCAGAGATATTATTGCCGGAGAAACATTTTATTACCTCTATTACGGCAACGATAGCTTTACCTACCATAGTTTATTCAACCGTGAATTGGTTACCACCCTAGGTACCCTGCGTATTGGTACCGATTTTAAACTTACTTTACCTTGTATTACCGATCAAAAGGCCCAAGTTTTCAGCATTTGTAAAGGCGATTCTATTCAATTACACGACAGCGTTTTCACAAAAGATGGATTTTACGATGTATGGCACCAAGATACCGTCATTTCCATACGTTTGTTCGTAAAAGATACCTTTTCTACGCGCAGTTACTATGAATACTGTCAAAGCGACTCCTTTCCACGTTCACGAATCGATACCTTTTCTTACAAGCAAGAAGACGGAACGTGTGTTACTCATTTGAATATCATTAAAGTCAATCCCACCTTCGCAAAATCCGATACCTTCATTACCTGCAATCAGCCCATTACAGATTACGCCGGTAACGTAATTTACTCCGATACCCAATACACCCATCGGTATAGCACCGGTAAAGGTTGCGATTCCATCTACCACACCTTTGTTAAGATTCACCGCCAAACAGAAACCCAGTTCACCTCAAGTAAATGCATCGGCGATGATTTTACCTATCTCAATAAATCGTATACCCAATCTGGATTTTACCAAGATACCCTCAAAAATTTCTTGGGATGTGATTCTGTAATTTACAAAATTACACTCTACGACACCGCCTGCGGTTTAACGGTATTCATCCCCAATGTTTTTTCTCCCAATAACAAAGGGCCTGAAATCAACAATACCTTTCAACCCTACATAGAAAATCACTTAGAATTCAAAATGATTATTTTAAATCGTTGGGGAGAAAAACTCTATGAAACCTCCAATATTAACAAAGGTTGGAACGGCACTTTTTTAAACGAACCCTGCCAAGATGGGGTTTATGTATACCACATTACCGTTACCTCAAAAACCAATAAATCCTATTCCTATAGTGGTACCGTTAGCCTTTTCCGTTAGCCCTTTTAAAAACACCAATTGAGCAAACCAGGACATCGGATTCGTTAACCGCATCTGTAATTCGAAATGCCACCCAAATTGCGTGCTTCCTCCAACTGAATTTTAATCAGCAATTCAATTATACCGCTATGCATCGCACATAATAACTCAAGGCACTACTTCCCCCAAACCATTACAAAATCGTTCATAAAATAGCCATCACCGATATCAAAATCGGCCACCCGCTCAATTACAAATCCCATTTTGAAATAAAAATTTATAGCCTTATAATTTTGCCTATTAACCTGCAACCGCATCGTTTTGATGCTCTGTGTTTC
>JBIKIM010000005.1:0-13395 GCA_044361605.1 Bacteroidia bacterium
AATAACTCCGCGCCATTGGAACTTTTAAAACTTCCTTGCAAGAAAAACTTATTGTGTTTAACATCTTGCTTGGCCAAAAACTTGGTAGAGTCGTAGAGCGCATCAAAGCAATAGAAATCCGCCAAATCACCACGGTCTTCAAACTTTTTTCGGAGGAAGTTACCGAACGGCTCCACTACGGGGAAGATGATTCGGGCGGTCTTTTTTTCAATCGTAATGCCCTCAATAGCATCAAAAATCCCATCGGGTTTTGCTTCCTGTTGTCGGTTTAGCTTATCCAGGCCTAGTACCCGTATCAGTGGCAATCCATTGGCCAATTGGGGCAAGTTTGCCGTTCCCACCGGCATGTAATTGTAATCGGCGCCGGAGGTATCATCGGCGTAAATGACATTGAATTTAAAATCTTCTAAACTTAAGGAATACGTGTTAAGGCTGTAGATGTTCTTCATCATCAAATCCCATATCGGCAATTGGGTGCGAATGGTATTCCCTTTTAACATTTTAAGATATAACAAACGCTGGTCTCCTGGGGGAATATCGCGCGAGAATTCTCCTACTTGATAGGTCGTACCGTTATAGGTATATTCGAAAGCAACGGCTAATATTTCGTCGTTATTCAAGGGTTGGGTTAAGGAAATATAGCCCAACTGCGTATTCAAGGAGTATTCGGTATTCTTCAATTGACGCGCATAATTCAACAGGTCAAAATCTACGGTTTGTTCAAAATTGGGGAATACCCGGTAGGTTTCATCAATGGCAGAACCCAATCTGCGCATGGCATCGTTATTTTGGATGCTCGAAAACAGGCCATTGGAGGTATTATCAGAAGCGGGATTCGGACTGCCACCAAGTGAGCTGCGGTAGGGTTTGGATTCCCCTAAATCTTGAAAACACAAAATATCTCGTGGGGTTTCAACATTGGCATTCCGGTTGGTAATCCAGACTTCAACCCGGTTAATAATAACGCCGCTGGCTACAATAGGGAGGTTTTCTAAGGATTGGTCGTATTGGTCTTTGAAGAATTGCGATAAGAAAAAGTGCCGATTTTGATCGTAGTTATCGGCGGTCATTTTAAATTCATTCATTTGGGCCCCTCCTTTGAGCACCGTTTCGGTACTCTGACCTCTATTTTGTGAGAAAACGGTTTTAATGGTGGTTTTCCCAAATTGCATACTATTCGCAAATCCAAATAAATTATTTGCAGGTTTTATCAATTGCGTGGGCAAATTCAGGTTAACGTTACCCACCTGAACGTCTTTTAGAATCCCATCGGGCTTGCCCTTCCAACCTAAATTGGTTTGATTGTCGAAGTCGAACTGCGCTTCAGTATCATAGTTGATACCCAATTTTACAAATTCTCCAATACTTCCATTGGCAGCAATTTGTAATTGTTGGTCAAAAACAGGCACGAAGTATTTTTGTTGGCGTTTGCTATAATTAGGATTGCGGTACTCGTTAATAGTACCCCCCAATTTAACCATCGCAGATCCGGTTAATTGGAAGTCGACACCTCCCGCTCCAAAAATCTTGGAAACGGTGGGATTGCCCAGTTCTGCCTTGATATATTCGGTAATTCCGCCTTTGGTAATGGCCTGAGAATAATCCGTGTTTTGTGATTTGGTGCGATTGTATGCCGCGTTATTTTCTGCGTTCTTTTGTTGGAAATATTTAGTAACCGACAGCGATTCGCCTGTAGGATAACTCAAAGATCCTACTTGTTTGAACGATTCATAGCGGTTGCTCTTGGGATTATACTTCCAAGTCACCAACAAGGGATCGTCTAAGTCAATATTGCTCGAATTTTGCTTATTGGGATCGTTGCTGCCCGCCGATTTGACTTTATACGTGTTTTTTGAGGTATCGGTTTGACTCCAAACGTTTGGAATGGTGATCAAAGTCAACAAAAGAACACCAAGCAGGCGTAAACCTATTTGGCTAAAGATTCCCGTAGGGAAGGTGCTTTTATTTTGGTCGTAACCGCGCAACTTATAATATTTTTAACGAATTTTTGATTAATTCCTCAACGGTGGCTAACCCTCCTAGGTCTTTGCTGACCCGTATTAATACTTTCTCGGCGGCGGCTTTCGGATATCCTAAAACGCTTAGAGCGGTTAACGCTTCACTCATTTGGTCGGAACTTCCCCCAATGCCTGGCAAACTGCCGGCGAACTTTTTACCGGTTAATTTATCTCTTAATTCTAACACGATCCGTTGGGCAGTTTTTTCGCCTATCCCTTTGATGCTTTTTAACAGTCCAACGTTGCCGCTCAAAATGCCTTGTGTAAGGGATTCAGGGTCTAAACTCGACAACATGATTAAGGCGGTATTATTTCCAACCCCGCTGATGGAGGTTAATAAACGAAACATCACCCGTTCATCGGGGTCTGAAAAGCCATAAAGTTGTATGGCGACGGGATTTTGATTTTCTACCTTGAAAACTTGGTCTATAAATAGGCGCACGCGCGGATTGCCTTTGATGGATTCATAGGTGTTTAAACTTATATGCGTCAAGTAACCAATGCCTTGGCATTCGATTACCGCATGAGTTGGGGTAAGGGATTCGAGGTTGCCTTCTATGAATTCGTACATGACTTAATTTACGTATAACGCTTGATGCGGAGGAAATAGTTTATGAGGCCGAAAAATGACATTAAACCCAAGGGCAACAACATCGAAAACCATTGCCAGTAGGCACGTTCTTGCTTGCTTTTTTCGGGATCCAATAAGCGCACTCGGCGTTCTTTTGAGCGGATTTCGATAAGTCCGTTATCGTCGATGAGGTAGTCCACACAATTGAGTAAGAATTTTTTATTGGCAAACGTAAATTGGCTTATTTTATCATATCCGGTGGGGTAGGTGCTGCCGCGTGTATCAACGGGGTTGCGAGCTATATCGGCGTCTGCAATTAAGATCATTTTACTTTTGCCCTCCTTGAGATAGGGGATGTTGCCGTATCTTTTCATGTATTGGTACCGAGATTGGAAGGTGCCCTCCATTAAAACCGCGGCTATCTTTTCCCCCGAAGCATACGTTTTACGTGCCTCTGGATCGCGCATTTGCATGTATACGGATTCCAAATCTATTGGGGCGGGGGTATTGATAATTTTCGAATAGGGCGAAGAGACCAATAGCGGTATGATATCTAAATTAGGGCGAATTTTAGGTTCTATATGAGCGGGAAATTGGGACCAAACCGCACCGATATTTTTTGAAATCGGGTGTTCTTGGGGGCTTCCCTGTAAAAGGGGGAAATAGGGAAAATCGACCAACTCCATTCGGCCAGAAGCCGGAATGGGAATGCGATTGCAATTTAAATCCGCCAAAAGGGTATTCTTGAGAACCAATCCGTAATGAAATAGAAGCGATTGGATGTTCTCTAAGTTCCGGTTAAGGGCTAATACTTGCTTGTAATTCCTGAAACTATCAATTTCCATTTGCACCGGATCCACTAACCACATTACACGCCCCCCCTTCATCATGAATTGATCAATTAAATACAATTCTTGATCGTTGTAATCGTTCAAAGGCTTAATAATGAGCAGTAAGTCGTTGAGGTTTAAACGACCGTGTAATCCATTTACAAAAATCTCATCGGCTTTAGCCGGATTCTTTTCGATGTCTGCAGCCCAAGGTCTTGCGGCCTCAGGGTCACTGAAATTGAGGTTTAGCGATGAAATTTGATAATACTTCATGAGTTCCCCAGCGAAACTGTTAACCTCAGGACCAATCATTTCGCCATTGCCTTCGGCTACAACGATGCGTTTGGATTTTTCTTGGGAAACTTGACGCAGTCCGTTGGCAATTTCATATTCGATGTTATCAATGGCTTTGTTAATATTTTCATCGGGTGTTTTGGCCACATCAAATTCAAAAAAGTTAACACTGCCTCGTTTTTCCCCGTAAAAAAGTTCGGCTCCTGGCAATAGATATTTAATGCGCGTTTCGTCACCTTTTTCTTTATCAACATCCCGCACCGGTTCAACGCCGCGTTGCACGAAATCTTGAAATACTTCTTCCATCTCATTTTCGGAAAGGCCTTTTATGGGATCGATGATTTCCAATTCGATTTGCTGACCGCTGGCTTCTCTGAACTCCAGTATTAAATCGCGTATTTCGAGTTTGAGACGTTTAAAGCGGGCCGACATTTCACCGTCGAGATAAAGCTTAATATAAACGGGTTCTTTGAGCTCTTTGGCTAGCTTTTTACTGGTTTCACTGAGTGTGTAGCGCTTTTCTTCGGTTAAGTCAAAACGTTGGTAGTAGACATTACCCAATATATTAACAAGGCCCACAAGCAACAACAATACCCCAAAATTGAGGTAGGATTGTATTTTTCGATTGGTGTGTTTTCTTACCATTTTCTACTTTCAAAAACCAATTGGGTACATCCTAAGAAAATAGCGGTAAAGCCGCCAAAAAACACAATATCTCGGGTGTCAACGACCCCGCGACTGATAGAATCGTAATGAAATTCCAACCCAAACCAGGCCAAACTTCTTCCAATTGAGTCGAGCCAAGCTACATCGCCGAGCATCGACAACACCGCGAAAAAGAAGAAAGAGATTACCATGCTCGTTAACAGTGCTACTATTTGATTGTCGGTGATGGAACTGCTAAACAATCCAATGGCGGTATAGCAAGCGGCCAGTAACAACAGTCCTAAGTAACTACCCAACATAGATCCCATATCTACATTACCCACGGGATTGGCTAGTTGGGAAATGGTATAGGCGTAAACGCTCGTTAATAAGAGGGCGAATAAAATTAGGGTGAGCGATGCGAAAAATTTGGATAGAATAATTGCGGTATCGGTAATGGGTTTCGTTGTTAAAATTTCTAAGGTTCCGAGTCTTTTTTCGTCAGAAATACTGCGCATGGTAACGGCCGAAACTAAGAATATCAAAATGTAAGGGGCGATGTCAAACATTACCTGCAAGGAGGCAATACCTAAATCAAATACATTGTTTCCATCAACGAACCATAGAAAAAGTCCCGTTAGAATTAGGTATACACCCATCACGATATAGGCAATAAGGGAACCCAAAAAGCTCCGTATTTCTTTCTTATACAAGGTCCACATGATGCGTTAATTGTTTGAAAATGTCTTCTAAACTGCCTTTGTGACGTTCCTTGAGGGAAGTAAGCGTTTCATTAGCCACGATTTTGCCTTTGTTAATCATAATAACACGTTCGCACATGGCCTCTACTTCCTGCATGATGTGGGTACTTAACATGACTGTTTTTTCTCTGCCTAAATCGGTAATTACATTGCGCATTTCGGCAACTTGTATGGGGTCAAGTCCGCTGGTGGGTTCGTCTAATATAAGTACTTTAGGGTTGTGAAGGAGCGCTTGGGCGAGTCCTACGCGTTGGCGATATCCTTTAGATAACTGGCCTATTTTTTTATGTTGTTCCGGACCTAGTCGGGTAAGAGCTATGGCGTCGGTAACCGCTTTTTTCACATCGGAAACACCAGATAAACCTGCCATGAAGGTTAAATATTCCTTAATATACATTTCCGGATATAAAGGATTGTTTTCAGGCAAATAACCTACTATTTTTCGAACGTCGAGGCTGTTTTCTACCATATCGATACCGCAAACCGAACCACCGCCAGAACTTGGGGGGATAAATCCGGTTATCATTTTCATCGTGGTAGATTTTCCGGCCCCATTAGGACCCAAAAAACCGACGATTTCGCCGGTAGCTACGTGAAAATCAATATGGTCCACGGCTTGTTGTTTGCCGTAGGTTTTGGTTAATTGGATTACTTGAATGCTCACTGTTAAAACGCAAATTTACCGATTACGGGTGGATTCCCGAATCATAAACGTAAAACTTTAGAACATTCGTTGGCTTTTTTTTGTTTGGGGAATATCGAAGCTGCCCGCATGAACGCTAGCAACCGTTGATTTTAAGCAGCGCGCATCAAAATCGATGAAGGTTTCTGGGTCTATAGGTCGACCTAGAAAACGGGTCTCAAAGTGCAAGTGTGCCCCGGTAGAGCGACCGGTACTGCCTCCTTGTCCGATAATCTGACCTGCAGAAACGGCATCTCCATGAACTACAAATCGCGATTGCAAATGGGCGTAAAGGGTTTCAAGTCCGTTGTAGTGGCGTATAATGATAAAATTTCCGTAGGCTTTATGGTATTGACTTACCCGCACCACGCCATCGAAGGCGCCCCTTATGGTGTCGCCCCATTCTAATTGTAAATCTATGCCCGAATGCACGCGTCCTTTTCTCCATCCAAATGTCGAGTTGACTTTTCCCCAATGGGGGAAAGAAAATCCACATTGGCTGTCGGCCATTACGAGTAAAAAAGTATCTTGAAGGGTAGAAACGTCGAATCGGTAGGGGTTGAGCGCGTCTAAATCGAAGGCGTAATCAAAAGATAATTCGGGGTAAAAACGTTGAGTCGCTTGGGTTATTTCGGGTTCGACTAAATGCTGTAAACTATCGGTATCGGGAGAGGCAAAACCCGTGTAGGGGCTTAGGAAAATCCCAAGAACAAAACAAAGGGTGTAGGGGTTAAGAAAGGATTTGAACGGCATAATTAACATCGTTTTGGATTTGTTCTTTTAACAATTCCAAGTTTGCAAATTTACGTTCCTTTCTTAAATAAAACCTCAAGTTAACTTGAATTCTTTGATTATAGAGGTCTTGATCAAGGCCAATTATGTGCGCTTCGATGCTTTTTTCGGTACCATTTACCGTGGGTCGTACCCCTATATTCATTACTACAGGATACGTAACAAGACCGATGGTTACGGTTGCCGCATACACGCCGTTAGGGGGCACTAATTTATGGGGTTCATCGAGTTGGATATTGGCAGTAGGAAAGCCAATGGTTCGGCCTCTTTTTTGTCCGTGTATCACTTCGCCACTTAATGGATAATCGTATCCCAATAAATCATTGGCTCGTTCCAAGTCGCCTTCGCTTAAAAAACGTCGAATTCGGGTAGAGGATATGGCAATGTCATCAATTTCGTGCGCCGCTATTTCTAATACGGTAAATCCGTAATGGGCGGATAGGGCCGTGAGGTTCTCGAATCGCCCTTCTCTGTTTTTCCCAAATCGGTGGTCATAGCCTACCACAATACTTTTTACACCAATGCGTTCGCATAAAATACGTTCAATAAATTCGCTGGCACTGTATTGAGAAATTTCCTCCGTGAAGGCAAGTACCAAAACCACATCGATGCCCGAATCTAATACCCGTTGCGCTTTTTCTTGAATGGAAGAGAGAATTTGTGGATTTCCCATTTCCGGTTGAACGATGCTGCGTGGATGGGGATGAAAGGTGAGTAACATGCTGGGCAAATTGTGTTTTTTTGCCTCTTCAACAACCTGATTAAGAACGTGTTGATGCCCTCTGTGCACCCCGTCAAAGGTGCCTTGGGTAAGAACGTAACCCTTGCTATGAAGATTTTCTAAACCAAATATGATGCCTGTATCCACGAGCGTGCGAAGTTCGGAATAAACCCTATTTTTGCAAAGCATGATTCGATATTTCGTACTATTTCTATTCGTATTTGTAAGTCAAAGCCCGCTTGGTGCGCAAATTGGCGGCAGTGGTGTCATGCCCATCATGAGTTTACCGCTACACGCCCGGTCTATGGCTTGGGGCGGTCATTTACTCGCCTTGCCGTTATCTGACGTGCAATTTGCACTGGATAATCCAGCCTTGTTAAATAAAACACTGCACCAACAGTTTGGCGCTTCTTATGGAACTGTGGTTCCTGGCGTTCGAATTGGAGGGGCCGGATATGCTCATACCATTAACCAAAAACACAATGTGTCTTTTCATGCCCAATACTTAGACTACGGTAAAATGCCGTCGTTTGATCCTGGAGGAAATTCTTTGGGGGAAATTACGGCGAACGAAATGAAATTCACCTTGGGATACTCCAGAGAATTTAAGTCGCGCTTGGTATTAGGGGCACAAACGGGATTTACCTATGCCGTTTTAGGTCCCTTCGTGTCTACCGCCGCCATGATAAATTTAGGGGCCCATTATTCCCGATCCGATTCGGGTGTGCATTTTGGAATGGTGGTCAAAAACATGGGACTTCAGTTAGTAAGTTACCGCGGGGCCGATCGCGAACCCTTACCACTTCATATTGCGATAGGGGCTTCCTACAAACCCTTGCACATGCCTTTTCGCTTTCATGCAACCTTGCATTCGTTGCAGCGTTTTATGGGGATGACCTATAACCAATATTTATCTAGTAATATTATGGATATCGGAGGTTTATCGGTAGTCGTTCCCGGTGCGACACTTGCAGATAAAGTAGCCCGACATATTGCCTTAGGCGGTGAGTTGGTTATGGGTAAACATTTGGGTTTATTAGTGGGATATAACCACCAAAGAAGGCAAGAAATGGCTCCCGCAGTTAGAGGAGGATTGGCTGGTTTTGGTTGGGGCGTACGTTTAAAGTTATGGAAATACCATCTTACGTATGGCAGTGCTTCGCTGTTTCCCGGTCAAAATACCAATACCTTGAGTTTGTCGATTATTCCATCGTTTTATCAATAATACATGCATTCAAAAATCAATATTGCCATAGATGGACATAGTTCTTGTGGAAAGGGTACATTGGCACGTGAATTGGCACACGAACTGGGTTATACGTTTATAGATTCGGGTTCTATGTATCGGGCCGTGGCTCTGTATTTTTTGGAAAACGAAATCATTTCTCAAAACAAAAATCAAGTAGCAGAAGCCTTATCACAAATTCAACTCGAGTTTGTTAAAAACGAGCTTAGCGGTCGTTTTGAGATATTTTTGAATAACAAATCTGTTGAAAAGCGCATTCGCGAAATGGATGTAGCCGCTGTGGTTAGCGACGTAGCCGCCGTGTCTGTCGTGCGCAAAACGCTCGTACAAATGCAACAAAAATTAGGTGCGCAGAAAGGGGTGGTCATGGACGGAAGGGATATCGGAACGGTTGTATTTCCCCAAGCAGAACTGAAAATTTTCATGACGGCCGATGCGGAAATACGCGCAGAACGCCGATACAAAGAATTAGTAGCCACAGGTTCTGAAATTTCGCTAAATGATGTTCTCTTGAATTTGAAATCACGAGATGAAATCGACTCCAATCGAGCAGATAGCCCCCTCACATTAACCGCCGATTACCGTTTACTTAATAATTCGCATATTTCACAAAAAGAACAACTGCAAATTGCAATGCAATGGGTTAAGGAAATTCAAAACCCTGATCAAATAGCGTAACTTTGCAAAATGAGAAAAACGCTCGTTGTAGGGAATTGGAAAATGCATAAAAATCTGACCGAAAGTCAGGCCTTGATTACCGAAATCCGAGGAATAGTTCGCGATGAATTTCGTCATAACCAAACTCAAATAGTTATTTGTCCTACCGCCCTCGCCTTAGCCTCTTCTGCGCGATTGTTAGAAGGCAGTGAAATTACCATTGGTGCCCAAAATGTGAATGAACACAAAGAAGGAGCCTATACCGGTGAATGGTCCGCAGCCATGCTGAAAAGCGCAGGTGTTACCCATGCAATTATCGGTCATAGCGAACGCCGCCAGTATTATAATGAAACCAGCGCCGTTTGCGCCCTTAAAAATAAAGCGGCCATTACTGAGGAACTCATAGCCATTTATTGCATCGGAGAAAGTTTGTCCGAACGCGAAAACAATCAGTTTTTGGAGGTCCTTCAATTGCAATTAGAAGAAGGATTGGCAGCCATTAGCGCCGAAGAAATGACGCAATTGGTAATCGCGTATGAGCCCGTTTGGGCCATTGGAACGGGCAAAACAGCCACCGCCCAACAAGCGCAAGACATCCACGTATTCGTGCGACAGTGGTTAGCGGGAAAATACGGTCAACCCGTTGCCGATGCCACTCGAATTCTTTACGGAGGTAGCGTGAAACCCGATAACGCCAAAGATATATTCGGTCAACCCGATATCGATGGGGGACTTATTGGAGGTGCTAGCTTAAAGCCTAGAGATTTCTTTGATATTATTAGAGCCGCGCAATAAGGATTCAATAATCCTTATGTAAGGTCTTGGTACATCAGCAAATGACTTATAACAAGTCGTTTGCTGATATAATACCGCGAAATTTCATGCGGCTATCGCAGGTTTTTTTTGTATAGACCGCTTGGGATACAGGGTGTTTTTTCGCTGTATTTGGTGTTGCGGAATATGCAGAACTTTTTTTCGTTTTATATTTACATCGTTTATGAAATATCTTGGTTCGGTCCTGTTTGCATTATTATTCTTATTACAACCTTCGCTGCGCGCCCAAGATGCACGTCGCTTTAATAACGATCCCGTCATTTTCATTACGGAATTAAAGGAGAAATATACCACCCTAAAGGACAAAAAGTCATTAGAATCCTTTGAGGAATTTCATAACAACTGGCTCAACGGGAAATACAATCCAGAGCAGCAGCGCTACCTGATTCGCATGTCTAATAAGATGCTCGAGCAAGGCATGTCACTTACCCCTTATTTTGAGCTTTTCTTTGCCAATTACACCCGAAGCCTTGAAGCCCGCTTCAATAAAGATTTACTCCAACAATGGATGGGTATTGCAAATGCCCTTGTGGAGCAAACCAATAAAGAATACCTGGATTTTTTAACCTTAACCGAAAGCTTGTTCAAGGAAAATAAATTGCACCAACAAACCACCCGGTATTGGCAGTTTGATTCCACGCGGTACGACCTGAAAATGATAAAAGGCCGTTTGGCCGTGGTTTTTGAGGAAGCCTTGTTGCGGGGTATTGCCGTAAACGATACCATAGAAATCAAAACCAAAGGGGTTTGTTACCTCACCGAGGGTATATGGGAAGGCATTCGAGGGGAAACGAGTTTGCAGCGTTCCTTTCCAGGCGAAATGGCCAGTGTGAGTTTTAAGAAG
Source organism: Bacteroidia bacterium (assembly GCA_044361605.1). Lineage (GTDB taxonomy): Bacteria > Bacteroidota > Bacteroidia > NS11-12g > UBA955 > VMCP01. The sequence continues at coordinate 10,896 of JBIKIM010000005.1, forward strand.
TTTCGAATTGAATTGAACGATTATCGGTATCAGGTGGATACGGTGTTATTGAATTTCCCCCGATACTTTGGAAAGCCGATTAAGGGTTCTTATAAAGATGAGGTGCGCGATTTTTTCACTGAGGGAAATAAACAAGCCTCGAAGTTTCCGCAGTTTACTTCATTTGATAACCAATTGAAAATTAAAGGAATTGTGGGAGAAAGTTCAGTTTTTACAGGCGGTTTTACCTTGCTTGGTAAAACAATTCAAACCAATACGGTCGATGGCAAGCCCTCGTTTATTGATATCTACTATAAGAACGAAAAAAAGGTAACGTTGAAGAGTAAAGGATTCCAAATACGCGATGGAGTCGCCTTATCTAAAAAATCAGAGTTTACGATGTACCTCGATACGCAAGGGGGCATTTTCCACCCGTCGGTTGATATTACCTTTAATTATGCTCAAAACCGCTTGCGGGTGAATAAAGGGGAAGACGGATTGCAACGCGGTGTTTTTCAAAACGATTACCATAATATGAGTATCGACGTGCAAACGGTGTCTTGGAAAATCGATGAGCCTTTTGTGGATTTTGATAACTTTAATAACGATAAGCCCGCCTTTTTTGAGTCGAACGATTTTTTTCGTCAAATTTATTACGATAAAATCCAAGGGGCTTTGAATGCCAATCCGATAGAGAAAATTTATGCCTTCTACAATAGAATGCCAACCGATCCTGCGGTAGAGAATTTGCAAAAAATGCTCAAAAAATTGTACCTCGCCAAACCTAAAAACGACGAGCAAATAGCCAAGGTTTCGAAGCAGTTACAAGATTTAAATCGGATTCGCAAAGCCAAATACATAACACCCGAGCGACGTAAATTTTCATTGAAAGACTATTGTGAAGTTTGGGATTGTAATCCACAAGCCATCCAGCATGCGTTTATCGATTTGCATGACGCAGGATTTCTCATTTATGATTTCGAGACCGATAGTGCAGTGATAACAGAAAAGCTGTTCAACTACATTATAATGAATAAAAAAGCCAAAGATTATGATGTGATTCGGCTTTCTAGTGTTATTGCCGGTAGGCCCAATGCTACCCTTAATTTATTGAGCAATGAGATGAATATTGAGGGGGTTGCGGCCTTTAATTTTTCCGATTCACAATCTGTGTATGTGCTTCCCAAAGAACAACAAGTAAAGCTTACTAAAAATCGAAAATTGGAATTTGGGGGAAAAGTAAGTGCCGGCCGATTTGAATTTTTCGGGGAGAAATTCACCTTTAATTACACTAATTTTGATGTGTACTTCGAAGTAATTGATTCGATGCGCATGTTTTTTCCCGATGAATCAGGGGTGCGCTTGAGACCAATTAAATCCGTATTTCGCAATATTGGAGGTACCCTGTTTATTGATAAACCTAATAACAAGTCGGGGAACATAGATTACCCGGAGTATCCCATTTTCAAATCCAACCGCGGCGGCGATATTCTATATGATAAACCCAGTATTCACGGGGGGCAATATATAGCCGATCGCTTTAAGTTCTCTGTAGATCCGTTTACAATCGATAGTTTAGATAACTTTACAATCGATGGATTGAAATTTGATGGTACGTTTTATTCCGCCGATATATTCCCTGTTTTCCGACATTTTGTATACATCCAGCCCGATTACAGCCTCGGTTTTGTGAAGAAAACACCTCCGAGCGGCTTGAAAATGTATAAAGGAAAAGGAAACGGCGATATGACCATGAATTTGAGCGAAGTCGGGTTTTATGGTCAGGCAGGTAAAATCGATTACGAAACATCACTCACGCAGTTTACTCGAATATTGATGCTTCCCGATAGCACTTTAGGACCGATTAATAACTACGACTTGATTGAAAGTCCGCGTTATGCAGAAGCCCATGCAAAGGATGCGGGACTCAAATGGATTCCATACGCAGATCAATATAAAATCACCACCGATAAATGGCCAACCCGAACGTTTCAGCCCGGACATGGATTTACAGGCACCACGACACAGTCGCCCAGTAAATTGTTGGGTAATGGATTGTTGAAATGGGACCTAGCTGAATTCAGAAGTGCTGAAATGCACCTGCAGCCCAAACAATCCGTAGCGCAAACCGCTTCCTTGCAGATATATACCCACGATACAGCAAAAGTGGCCTTCGTTTCCGATAATATTAATGGGGCTATGAACTTTCAAACCAGAACGGGTAGTTTTCGGTCGAATATAGCGGGACAACCCACCCGGTTTCCCTTTAATATGTACCAAACCAACTTGAGCGATTATATATGGAAAATGGATGCGAGAACCATAGAAGCCAATGTAGGGACTACTATGGCGGGTTTGACGCCGGATTTTCTGAGCATAAATCAACGTCAAGATTCGCTGCATTTTGAAGGGCGTAAAGGGTTGTACGACATGAACGATTATACCTTAAAGGTGTCTGAAATTCCCCATATTGATTTCGCCGATTCTCGGATATTCCTTGCCGACGGTAAGGTTCTCATTC
>JBIKIM010000169.1:0-3922 GCA_044361605.1 Bacteroidia bacterium
CGGTGTTTCTTTGGGATTCAAGAAAAAAGAGGATTAATTCGTTTCAAGCCCCCTTAATTTTAGTAACTTGCTGCCTTTTGAGATGAGCGGCAATAAACTATTTTTACTAGACGGCATGGCCTTGATTTACAGGGCTTTTTTTGCATTTGCAAAGAATCCCCGGATTACAAGTAAGGGCTTAAATGCCAGTGCTATGTTTGGATTCACCAATACCTTGTTGGATATCCTAAATAAGCAAAAGCCTACCCATATAGCGGTGGTTTTTGATACCGATAAACCCACCCAGCGGCATATTGAATTTGAAGCGTATAAGGCCCAACGGGAACCTATGCCGGAAGACTTGCGTAAGAGTATTCCCTATATTTTTGAGATTTTAGCGGGGTTTCAAATCCCGGTTTTGACCTTAGACGGTTATGAGGCCGATGATATTATTGGCACGCTGGCATGGCAGGCTCAGGATATGGATGTTTTTATGATGACGCCTGATAAAGATTTCGGTCAGCTCGTTAAAGAAAACGTGTACATCTATAAACCAGGCCGCATGGGCAATCCCGATGAAATTTTAGGCGTAGAGGAGATTTTGAAGAAATGGGAAATTCAACGCGTAGATCAGGTAATTGATATTCTAGGATTGTGGGGTGATGCGGTTGATAACATACCGGGAGTTCCGGGGGTAGGCGAAAAAACCGCCAAGAAATTAATTCAGGAATACGATACCATTGAGGGTGTTTTAGCTCATACGCATGAGTTGAAAGGGAAAATGAAGGAAAAATTCGAGGCCTTTTTCGAACAAGCCCGCGTTAGTCGTCGCTTGGCAACTATCGATACGATGGTTCCGATTCATACCGAAATTGATACATTTCTGCGCAAGGAACCCGATGCCGATCGCTTAAAAGCCGTTTTTCAGGAGTTAGAATTCAGGACCATGGCCAATCGTGTTTTCGGAACTGCGAGTGCCCCTTCCGGTCCTGCTGCGATTCCTGCGGTTTCGGCTTCTGGACAAACGGATCTGTTTGGGACTGCTGTATTTGATGCGGAGCTTACAGATGAAACGCCGGCCCCTATTTTTAAAACAATTAAGGATGTGGCACATGAGTATCGTACGTTATTAACAGATAAGGATGTGCTTGAGGTGGTAGCTGAAGTGTTGCGAGCCGACGCCTTTTGTTTTGATACGGAAACTACAGCTTTGGATTTGTTTGAAGCCGAGTTGGTGGGCGTATCTCTTACCTGGAAAGCCCATCAAGGGGTATATATTCCTATAGATTCAAACAAGCAGCGTGCCTTGGAGCAGGTGTCTTTGTTGCGGCCTTTATTTGAACATACGAATTTGAAAATTGCACAAAATCTAAAGTTTGACTTGGGGATTTTGCAGAAATATGGGCTGCAGATAGCCGGACCGTTTTTTGATACTATGTTGGCGCACTATTTGCTCGAGCCGGATCAGCGTCATAATATGAAAGTATTGTGTGAACAATATTTGAATTATACGCCAATCCCGATTGAGCAATTAATCGGCGAAAAAGGCAAAAAACAGGGTTCCATGCGCGATGTTTCCATTGAGGAAGCTACGCAGTATGCGTCGGAGGATACGGATGTTACGTTTCAGCTGTATGGAATCCTAAAAAAGGAATTGGAGGATAGGTTATTATTGCGTGTCTTTGAAGATATTGAGGTTCCCTTGGTTCGTGTGTTGAGTAGGATGGAAGAGGAGGGTGTTTGCATCGATGTGCCCTTTTTGAAAGCGTATAGTAAAGATTTACACGAACAGGTTTTGGTGGAGCAAGCCCGTATTTTCGAGACCGCTGGAATGCAATTCAATATTGCCTCGCCTCAACAAGTTGGAAAGGTATTGTTTGAACATTTGAAGTTGAGCGATAAACCTAAAAAGACAAAGACTGGACAGTATCAAACCGATGAAGAAACCCTATTGTCGTTACAAGGAAAGCATGCCTGTGTGGATCACATTTTGCAATTTCGCACCCTTCAAAAGTTGAAAAGCACGTATGTGGATGCCTTACCAGAAATTGTGAATGCGGTAACGGGTCGCGTACATACTAGTTTTAATCAAGCGGTGGCGGCCACGGGCCGTTTGAGTTCTCAAAATCCCAATTTGCAAAATATTCCTATTCGTACGGATTTAGGACGGGAAATTCGAAAGGCCTTTGTGCCTTCGTCGTCTGATCGGGTATTGATGAGTTCGGATTATTCACAAATAGAGTTGCGAATAATTGCACATATCGCAAAAGATGCGGGTATGATCGGGGCCTTTAAACAAGGAATTGATATTCACACAGCGACAGCCTCTAAGGTTTGGGGCGTACCTATCGAAGCCGTTGATAAAGAAATGCGCCGGAAAGCGAAGACGGTTAATTTTGGTATTATTTATGGAATTTCAGCTTTTGGGTTGAGTCAGCGGGTACAGATTCCTCGATTTGAAGCTAAGGAGATTATCGACAACTACTTTGAACAGTTCCCGGGGGTTAAGCGCTACATGGATGATACGATTGCCTTCGCCCGTGAACATGGTTACGTTGAAACCATTTCAGGTAGGCGCCGGAATATGCGAGATATTAATAGCAGAAATGCCAATATTCGCGGTTTTGCAGAACGAAACGCCATTAATGCGCCCATACAAGGAAGTGCAGCGGATATGATAAAAATTGCTATGATTCGTATAGACGATTGGTTGCAACAATCCGATTTAGATACCCGTATGATTTTACAGGTGCACGATGAATTGTTATTTGATGTTCCTAAACACGAACTTGAGGGGGTACAAATCAAAGTCAAAGAAATTATGGAATCGGCAATGATTTTAGATGTTCCTGTGTTAGTAGAATCGGGAACGGGAGCCAATTGGCTTGAAGCGCATTAATTCCCTATAAGGGTCAAAGAAATTATGTAATCGGCCTTCAATCTAGTTGTTTCGGGAACGGGAGCCAATTGGCTTGAAGCGCATTAATTCCAAAAGTGCCAAATAAATCCGAATCGGAATCGATCCGGCTGAATGGGGTAATTCAAGGTGCTTTCGTAACGTTGATTGGCAAAGGGAAGTACCCACCAGTGGTTTACATGTTCATATTTCAAGAAAAAATCTACGGTTTTGATACGACCGCTGAAATAAACATCGAGTAAGGGATAATTGCCTAAAGTGATGTTTTGGGAATTGGCGTAAAACTGTCGATTGTCGGCGCGGTATTGATAGGCTTGGGCTTTCGACATGTACGATGCGTCAAATCCCAAGCGATAAATTAGGGCTTTTGAGAAGGCATTGTTTTGATAGCTTAATCCCAGTCGGGAAAATAAATGTGGTAAACCTAGATTATCCCACTCTTTGGCATTATTGCTTTGGGCGTGTACCGATGCCACGAACATCCAATGTTTAGGGGTGGAATAGCGGAAATTTAGGGTACTTTGAATGTAGGCATACGGCCGAAGTATACTCGGTGTGGGATCGTACAGGGCTCTAACCTCGCCTGTGATTTGTCCGGCTTGCAGTTCCGCACCTAATTCTAGATTTTGGCTGCGGTACGCATAGCGGCCGCCTACATTATGGTGCACAATGCGATGATCGGAAATTAATTTCCCCCGAAAATCAAAATGATTACTGAGGAAAAAGGCATGAAATAAGTTGGGCGCCTGCTGTTGGCTTTGCACGTAAATATCGAGTGTAGCCGAATCGTTTAGGCGTTGTTGTGCGCGTAATTGTAAATCGTAGGTATTTTTTAAATAGCCGCTTTGATGTTGCTGAAACAGAACAATGAAGAGGCGTTGCGCTTGTTTCAGTTGTGCTCTTATTTGATATCCGTGCGATCCGAGTACGCGTGCTTGTTGCACGGTATCGAACAATTGGGTGCGCAGGTGGGCATGTTGGTAGCGGTAGCCTGCTTCGAAACTTAGAATACCGATTTTTTGGGTG
>JBIKIM010000170.1:0-3917 GCA_044361605.1 Bacteroidia bacterium
AAAAAACAGGGCATACTCGTTGATACATCTAAGTATGCCGACCGCAGCATCGTAAATCCCAAGCGTTTGCCCTACCGCTTGCAGGTTGACATATGTCAGCGCTGTCATTTACAGGGAAATAATGTTTTGAAAGAGGGCAAACATTTCGACGATTTTAGGCCCGGGATGGCGCTAAAAGACGTTTTTGAAATTTACATGCCGAAGTACGAAAACGAGGATTATTTCGTAATGGCCGGACATGCGGATCGGTTTCAAAAAAGTGCGTGTTTTATAGGTTCCAACAAAGGCGATGCCGAGGCGTATAACCCCAAACTTAATTTCACCTGCATCAACTGTCACAATCCCCATGTCAGTGTAAAAGCTACCAATAACGAGCGCTTCAACAATACCTGTGTAGGCTGTCATCAAACCAATAGCACCCGCAGTGCGCTGAAGGCCTGTAAATTGCCCGCAGCCAAGCGCATTCACGAAGCCGGTTGTGTGGGTTGTCATATGCCCGGTAGCAGCGCGGAAGACATACCGCACGTGATGGTCCACGATCATAAGATCCAAAGACCGAAAGGCCTAGGGGATATTGAATCTCGCAAGGGGAAATTACTGGGTTTGTATGCGGTGAACAATCCCAAACCCGATCCTAAAGATGAAATTCGGGCTTATTTGAGCTATTTTGAAAAGTTCGAAGCCAATCCCTTGTATTTACAAAAAGCCGATGCCTTATTGCAACAGCATCCCAATGCCTACACCTCACGGATTCACCAAGCTTACTTGAAACGCGATTTTAAAGAAATCCTTACCTTATCGAGTCGCTTAACCGATAAAGAAGATGCCTGGACCTACTACCGAGTTGCTAAAAGTTTCGATCAGTTGAAGCAACTAAAATCGGCCTTGCTGTGGTATGAGAAGGCGCGAGAATTGCAAAAGAAAGAGCCAGATTTTGTTGCAGAATTCGCCAATGCGCTCATCCGCGATCGACAGCTCGTTAAGGCCAAGCAATTGCTGGAAGACCAATTGAAACGCATTCAAAAGCACGAACTTACTTGGATTAACTTGGGATCTGTTTATTTTCTTGAGGGAAATAAATCGCAGGCAAAGAAATGTTTTGAGCGGGTATTGCAATTGAATCCTAAAAACAAACAAGTTCATTTATACTTAGCGGAATTATACGATTCTGTGGGAGATATGGAAAAGAGTCGTTTTCACAAACAGCGTTCATAAGGGATGTATTATTTTTGTTTCAAAATTGGTAAAAGATGTTAGATAAATTTGGGATTGCACAGGTCATCGCACGAGAGCTAAAAGACGGCTATTATGTCAATTTAGGAATTGGAATACCTACGCTAGTAGCGAATTACATTCCCGAAGGTATAGAGGTTATATTGCAAAGTGAAAACGGCTTATTGGGCATGGGTCCCTTCCCTATTGATGGAGAAGAAGATGCGGATTTAATAAACGCGGGCAAACAAACCATTACCATGTTGCCGGGTTCTGCGGTTTTCGATGGGGCTACTAGCTTTGGAATGATCCGCGCCGGCAAGGTAGATTTAACGGTATTAGGGGCGATGGAAGTGAGCGACACCGGCGACATCGCGAATTGGAAAATCCCAGGAAAGATGGTAAAAGGCATGGGAGGCGCGATGGATTTAGTGGCTTCGGCAAAAAACATCATCGTAGCCATGCAACATACCAACAAGGAGGGCGAAAGTAAGTTATTACCTGCGTGCACCTTACCCATTACAGGGTTAAAATGCGTAAAGAAAGTGGTTACAGAACTGGGTGTTTTTGATATTACAGAACGGGGCTTTGAATTGCGCGAAATTGCGCCAGGCGTCAGTTTGGAAGAGGTTCGCAGCAAAACCGCAGGCCGCTTAATTATCGAAGGGGATATTCCAGAAATTCAAATTTAAATGCGTTATCCATGACCGTTAAACAGCCAGAGGCAAAGCAGGTGCTGTTATTGTTGTACGACGGTCAGTGTAATTTATGCAATTGGGCGGTGGCGTATGTATACCGCAACGATCGGCACAAGCGGATACAAACACAATCCTTACAGTCTTACAAGTTGCCCTTACCTGAAGGTTTAAACCTGGTGGAGGGCATACCGGATTCGGTATTGTTTTATGCGAACGGCAAGTGGTACGACCAAAGCGAGGCGGTATTGGAGCTGATGCGTGTTTTAGGCGGGGTGCACCGTTTTTTTCTCTTGGGATATGGAATTCCGGCCGGTTTGAGGAACGCGATTTACCGTTGGGTGTCGCGGAATCGATACCGATGGTTTGGAAAGCGGGATCGGTGTTCTCAATAGGAACGGATTCTTGAATTCATTGTTTGATTGAATAAATGTGAACAGGAACAAATCTTGCTTCATCATTTTTTATTCCGAATATTTCCAGATTTTTTGTTTTAAAAACTGCTTGTTTGTTTTAAAATGGCAATAATATTACTCCTAGTAAAATACCTATTTCTAGGTATTCTATTTTAAATCATACGAATATAATTTTGCAATACAAACGTCATTTAAATTTAAAATAATGTTAAATTTTATTTATAAAAATAACTTTATAAAAATGAAAAACAAATATATAACTTCAAAATGCATTTCAATTTTTGCAATTATGGCTGTATTATTTACACTTTCATCATGTGATAAAAAAAATACTAGTAATAATTCAAAAAACGCACCAAAAAATATTTATTACAAATGGACAACAAGTGCCGATTGTCCTTTTCCTTCTGGACATTCATTGACTTATAATCATCCCGACCTGCCAAGTATTTTAACTAAAAATCAACAGTATGGGCCAATAAGCGCAGGCGTTATTGAATTGATTGCAAATGATAACATAGGTAGAAAATCGACTTGGTACATTAATTTATCTAGTCCTCCAGATGGTTACAAACGTATATATACGCATAACGTATTTCAGTTTAATTTTGACCTAAATCGCTGCGTTTTTTATATTAATGATCCAATTGCTTTAACTTATGTTGATTTGCCAATGTAGCATTATTAATCCAATCAAATCTAGGTGACTAAAGCGTTTTTTTTATAACTTTTAACCAATTTGGGTGTACGTTTTTTGGTTATTAATCTAACATCTCGTGATTTCCTCCCCAATAGATCAGCAGCGGCAACCCACTTGACCCACACTTTTAACTGTGGGTGCGCCCGCACCCGCTTGAATACCTATCAAAACACACCTCCGTTTTTTTAAAGGATAGTGCTACTTTAGAATTTTACCACTCCTTCACCCACTTCCCGGAATCTTGCCGCATCTCCGCTCCTCTTTTTAGTACCACCCTGTAAACGTTTACGCCCGCTACTGGACTCCCTATTTCTGACCCCTTCAAGTCGTACCACCGCATGTCCACCAACTCCCAAGCGCTGTTTAAAATCATCACCTCACCCTGTGAATTAATCCGGTAAACCGCTTCTAAATCTACTTGCCTAACACCCGCATTATCCGTAACCGCTATCATCATTCGTGCCGTATCCCTACAACCCATATTGCTCATTACCCGCAACTCCAAGGGATAATCGCCCACTATTTTGGGATAGCGATACTTGAAAACAAAGCCACTCGAGGTATCGGTCTTACTGGTCGTATCACCCGCATCCCACAACCATGTCAATTTGGTATTGTCATCAATATACGAACTGTGGGTGGCTTGCAATTCCGCTGCATGAATGTTTAGATCCTGCGGACTGCTCATTTGGATGTCTGCCACCGGCGAATGGAATACCCGAACCGTAAAATATCCCGTATCCATACAGCCCGCTAGCGGACCCTCATACCGCACCCGCCAATTTCCTGCAACGATGTCTTTGGGCACCAAATTGCCGTTGATGATGCCAAAAGACCCCAATTCGGGCGCTTTCTTATCCCAATTGTACGAATCCCACCTAAATCGGCCTGTTA
>JBIKIM010000171.1:0-3914 GCA_044361605.1 Bacteroidia bacterium
ATTTCATGGGCGCAATCTCAAACCCCGTTGAATGTGATACATGTGGTCAAAGACGGGGAAACTTTGTACAAAATTTCTCGTGATTATGAAATGACCGTTTCAGAGCTTCGGGAATTGAATCCCAAAGTTAGCGTGCTGCAACCTGGGATGAAATTGAATGTGCGAAAAAAACTAGGCGTAGAATCGAGAAAACAACCGGTATTAGAACACCAAGTAAAACCGGGTGAAACCTTATATCAGATATCAAAGCAGTACAAAGTAAAAGTGAGTCAGATTCGAGAATTAAACGAATTTACGGAGGATCAAATCTCGGTGGGTCAAATGATCAAAATCCCAATAGAATTGGGTGTGGCCATGCTTGAAGCAACTCCCGTTATACCCGCAACAGCATTGCCTAAAAACCCCGTGGCTGTTCAAACCCCTGTTGTGGTTGAAGCGGCTAAGCCCCCCGTGGTTAATTCGGAAATACAAGGTGGGATTATTGAAAAAAGAAGTAGTTCTACAAAAACAGAATTTGTTTCGAAAACGGATACCAAAAAAGTGACCGTTCTCGACTCGAGTATGATGAATGCTGGCGATTGGACAAAATTATATATTTGGATGCAAGGCGTGCCGAGTAACCAAGTCATTGGCTTGGTGAATCCTGAAACCCAGCAAATGGTTTATGCCCTGAGTCAAGGCAAACGTGAAAAGCAAAGCGCTGACTCGATTATGATTACGCCTTTGTTGGCCGAAAAGCTAGGCATTAAACGTCCTTTCGCCGAACTGAAAATTCAGTATGTGGTACCCAAGCCCTAAAGCGCTCAACTCGGTTTATTTTGGGAGTATGGTAATAGCCGCCGCTAGTATCCATTTTTCTCCGGCATTGGCCTCTATTTCAAGTATACTTATGATTGTTTCGGGCATGGTTTTCTTTTTTGGGGAAGCCTTTGACCGCAATACGCTAAGGTTTCAAGCAGCGTTTATCGGACTTATGGTCCTCATGATTGCAATTGATTGCTATAGTGGTACGCCTATTTCAGAGGCTTGGGGCGCACTTCAGGTTATGCTCCCTTGGTTTTTTATTCCATTCATTTTAGTCGTCCCTAGTAAATCAAACGTAGCGTCAACACGGTTTTTCTTGGCGCTGGCCTTGCCCTTGTGGTGGATTGCGGGCGCATCGCTACTCAATTATTGGCGGGACTGGCGTTTTCTTTCCCAAATGGTGTTAGAATCTAAGCCATTGCCCTTGTTTACACAGGTTTATCATATCGAATTTAGCTTGCTAATTACAGCCGTTTTATTGGGTATGACCTTGTTTTTTCCTCGGTTAAGCAACCCCAAAAACCGCTGGGTTTTTATGGTGCTTTATGGATTGTTATTTATTTCTTTGCACATTATTTCAGCCCGAACGGGATTGCTGGGCTATTGGTTGGGAATTTTCATTTGGGCACTGTTCCAACTTAGGTCCAAGTCCCTATTATTCCATGTAAGGCCCCGATACGTCGTTTTAGGTTTGCTTTTTTTAGGGGTATTAATGGTGCAAATCCCCAGCGTTAAAAACCGAATTCGCAATACCCAGGAAGATTTGACAGCGTTGTGGAGTGGGGGCGATCTCAATCACAAAAGTGTTGGTCAGCGGGTCGAGGCGTGGAAAGCGACTTGGGGTATTTTCCAAAACAAACAGCAGGTATTTATGGGCGTTGGATCGGCACAGTTCGATTCCGAACTTTTAGCGTCGTACGAACGACAGCATACATCCTTGTATATCAGCAATCGGATAGGTCCGCACAATCAAACCTTACAATGGGCTGCAACCTATGGTTGGCCGGTTGCACTGCTCGCTTGGGGGCTATTTGTCGCTTATTTGATAAAACTTTTACCTTGGCGCTTGGTAATGTTCGTAGGAGTACCGATTATTGCAGCTTCGATGTTTGAAAGTTTGGCCCAACGTCAAGCGGGGGTTTTAGCCCTCTTGATTTTATGGATAAGCGTTCAGGCGATTGAAGCAAAACGAGGAAATTATAAAAAGATTTCTCAAACGCTTTGAGTATTTAAACATTTTTCATATATTTGCAACCCCAAAAACTATGTCTAGAGTTTGTGATTTAACCGGCAAAAAGGCTTTAAAAGGAAACCGTGTTTCTCACTCGAATAAGAAAACGAAGCGTAGATTCTATCCGAATTTACAGACTAAGAAATTCTTTATCGAGGAAACAGGTGAGTGGATTACATTGAAGGTAACCGCTTCGACTATTAAAACCATCGATAAAAAAGGCGTATCCGCGTGTTTAAACAATTTGTTCAAGAGAGGTAAAATCTAAAAGATGGCAAAAAAAGGCAATCGCGTTCAGGTTATATTGGAATGTACTGAGCAAAAAGGTACTGGTGTTCCCGGCATGAGTCGTTACATCACTACGAAAAATAAGAAAAACACGCCCGAAAGAGTAGAACTTAAAAAGTTCAATCCTTACATGCGTAAAGTAACTATTCATAAAGAAATCAAGTAATGGCAAAGAAGGTAGTAGCAACACTTAAAAAAGAAGGTGGTCCTGAAATGGTAAAAGTAATCCGTACCATCAGATCTGCTAAATCAGGTGCATACACTTTCCGCGAGGAAATCGTATCCGCAGAACGTGTACAAGACGTACTGGCGAAGAAATAATGTAAAATAATTACACATCAAAGCCCCATAGAGGGGCTTTTTTTGTTTATACCCTAGCAATACCAATTATGTTCAGCTGGTTCAAAAAGAAATCCAAAGCAAGTCCCGATGATCAAAACGCTACCCGCGAAGCCCTAAAGCAAACGCGGAGCAGTTTGCTTTCGAAAATAGGACTTGTTTTAAGCGGTAAAAGTAAAATTGATGCCGATGTGCTAGAAGCACTCGAAGAAGCCTTGCTTACTTCGGATGTCGGAATTGAAACAACGGAAACCATCATCGATGCCGTTAAACACCGCGCAAAAAATTTAGGATTTGAACAAGCCGAAAACATCAATCAATGGCTCGCCGAGATCACCGATCAACTAATGCCCGAGGTGCAAAGCCCCGTAGCCAGTTCCTTTGATTTGTCCGATCAGAAAAAACCCTATGTAATCCTAGTGGTTGGGGTGAATGGAGTCGGTAAAACTACAACCATAGGTAAAATGGCCTATCAATACGCCCAGCAAGGGCATACCGTTGTTTTAGGAGCCGCCGATACATTTAGAGCCGCCGCGGTAGATCAGCTCGGAATTTGGAAAGACCGAACCGGAGTTGAAATTGTGAGTCATGGCATGAATGCCGATCCCGCAGCTGTAGCCTACGATGCCGTTAAAAAAGGCGTTGAAGAAAATTTCGATGTGGTAATTATCGATACGGCCGGTCGCCTTCATAACAAAGTAGGACTAATGAATGAGTTGTCTAAAATTAAACGTGTAATACAAAAATTCAAAGAAGACGCCCCGAATGAGATTTTGTTAGTAGTCGACGCCACTACCGGACAGAATGCATTCGAACAAGCCAAAGCCTTTACCCAAGCCACCCAAGTGAATGCCCTTGCCGTTACGAAACTCGATGGCACGGCCAAAGGAGGTGTTCTGATTGGGGTGAGTCATACCTTTAATATTCCCGTTAAATACATGGGACTTGGTGAGCAAGCAAACGATTTAAAACTTTTTGATAAACCCGCATTTATATCTTCAATTTTTTCAGCATGAAAACAAAATCCGCCAAAACGCCAAAAGTCAATGTTATTACATTAGGATGTAGTAAAAATACGGTTGATTCTGAAGTCATGATGGCCCAATTAAAGGCCAATGAATTCGATGTGAAGCACGAAAACGATGCGCACAAAGCCGATATAGTAATTATTAATACCTGTGGTTTCATCGATAATGCCAAAGAAGAGAGTATTAATACTATTTTGGAATATGCAGAAGCCAAAAATCAAGGT
>JBIKIM010000172.1:0-3912 GCA_044361605.1 Bacteroidia bacterium
ATAGTAATTCTATTGATATCACCTTGGTTAATTTAGATTCTAACGTTATTGCAGACGGGATTAGCATTCAATACCAATCTAATTTTGATAATAAAATCACCGATTTTGACGCTAAGAAAATTGGTAATTTAGATGAAACCATATCGATTGACAATCAAGGTCAATTGCTTGGAATTGAGCGCAGAAATAGTCAAATCGAACGCCAAGAAATTATTCAATTAAACATCCAAAAACACCGCGCTTCTCATTATACGCTGCGTATTCAAAAAAACGGTTATAAACCCACAAATACAAAGCTGTATGATAACTACCTAGATATTTTCATGGAAATACCTTCTGATAAAGAAAGTGAATATAAATATTCCATCGATTCAGATCCAAAAAGTTCTGCAGCCAATCGCTTTTCTTTAATTGCATCGAATGAAATAACAGTTAATGAAGAACAAGCGCGAATTGAGTTAATGGACAACCTTCAATCCGCTTGGATATCCCCGAATCCTATGTTGTCACAGGCTTACTTCACAGTTGGAAATCTACCCCTGCAATCTTCTGAAATAAACTGTGAAATCACAAATATTCACGGTGCACTTTTATTTAAAGGGAACTTCGAAGTTTCTAATGGTGAAATCCATGTGCCTTTGATAAATACAATTGAGACGGGTATTTATATGGTGAGAATAAATTCCAAACATTCACATAAAACTTTCAAGATAAACGTGTTACATTAAATCTTTCCGCTCAATTTATACGTTAGAATACCCACCCACTCGTGCAACAATGTATGCAAACGGTTCATTGAGCCCGGATTGGGAATTAGCCATGCTTCCAAGTTGTAATTTCGTAAAGGGGTTACGGTGTGGTGTGCTGGATATGCGCGAAATTTCACATTGGCTTTCTCAAAGCATTTTTTAGCCCGGTACATGTGAGAGGCTGAGGTGACTAATAAAATGGGTTCTGTAATGCCCAAGCTGTCTAAAATACGCTTGGTTATGACTGCGTTTTCATAGGTGTTTCGCGAATCGCTGTCTAGAATAAACGTAGATGAGTCAAACCCCATTTGTTGCAGGAATTTACCCGCCTCTTCGGCCTCGTAATACACTTTTTTCAATACGGAGGAACTTCCGCCGGTTAAAATTATGCGGTCAAATTTATGTAATAATAATCCCTGCATTCCCACTATTAAACGATCGCCCGCCTCATTCATTCTAAAAATATCGTTTACCGCGTCGTAATGCGAATAGCCACTTAGAATTACGGCCGTTCTGGGCATGCTATCAGACGTGTGAAGGCGTTCTTTACTGGGCGGAACCTCCCAGGCTATGTACAGCTCGTTTACGATGGCATGATTGCCCGTAATAAATGCGATTATACCCGCCGCTAACAGCCAACGCTTGGCTTTGGTTAGCGATGCCGTGTCTGATTTCCCCCGAAAAAGATATAAAATTCCGACTAAAAACGCCGCTAAAACCCAGATATGGGGCTTTATCGCAAAACCTAAAAACTTACTTAAAACGAAAAACATAGTTGCTACGAATAATAGTCAAAGATACACGCTCTATGTAATTACATTATAATGTTGTTTATTTGCTAGTATGAGAAAACTTATATTCTGCGCTTTAGCGCTCCCACTCTTGTTGCTAAACTCTTGTGGAAACGGGTCTAAGCGTCAAATCATTACCCTCTCCGACGTTGAATTCAGTTATGAAGGGCCTTTATACGAAGGACCCAATCCGGCACAATACGCGTGGAAAGTGGATTTAAAATCGTTATTGAAGGACCAATACCAAGACGGTATGAAAATTAAAGGGGCCAAACTTTTAACCGCTGAAATCCGTGATGAAGAATGTGAAGATTGCTATGGTTTTGATGACATTAAGAGTTTAGTACTTAGTTTTGCTACCAATAATAAAGACGTACCGATGCAAGCTGTGGCTTTGTTAAATCCCATTGCCGCTGATAAACAGGTTCAAGCACTCAATATTTCTGGGGAAGCCGACCTTACAGACTACCTTAATGAAAGCGAAGTGTATATCGTTTTAGATTCCGACCTAAAACAAGACATTGAAGCGAATTTAACACTCAAAGCCACCATTACTTTAGAATTGTCATTTGATTAATATAAAAACCATGAAAAAAATAAGTTTAATTGCCCTATTTAGCGTCTTGCTTTTGAGCATGACCGCTTTTGTAAGTCAGAACACCGACGGTGACCGCTTGTTGGGAGTTTGGGAACCTAGTAACGGTCGCGCCCGGGTAAAAGTTGAAAAAATCGGAGACAAGTACTTCGGTCGTATTGTGTGGCTCAAAGAACCGGTAGAACCTACAACAGGCGAGAACAAAACCGACAAAAACAACCCCGATGCATCGCTTCGGAATGTTCCTCTTAAGGGATACCGCAATCTAAAAGATTTCGTTTACAAGGGCGGCGATATTTGGGATGAGGGAACGATTTACGATCCCTTGAATGGCAATACGTATAGCTGTACGATAAAAATGACAGACAAAAACACCCTTGATATCCGAGGATATATTGGCGTTTCTGCCCTAGGTCGTACCGATATTTGGAAACGCTTAGAAATCAAACCCAAGAAAGCTACTAAGTAATCAAAATGCGTAAGTTCTTCTTAATATTTGGATTAACATTATTAACTGCCGGTCAATTGCGATCGCAAAGCGATACCACTGGTACCGAAGATGATTTTAGCATGTACAACGATGTCGATTTTGTCGATGAAGGTGCCAAACGGTACTGTTCACCAAAAATCGAAGGACTAAGTCCGGCTCAGCTCATCTATATTGGTTACGACGTTCAAGGGCCGTATACCATGAAAGCCGATCCGTTAACCAACCGCGATGGCAATCAAATTTCTGGTGCAGACGAAATGGAAATAGCCGCAACCCACGGATTGCGCTTGGGTTGTAATATACCCGTAATTTCCACGACCAGTTTGGTTTGGCAGATGGGCTTCAATTATTGGCAAACCAACTTTGAAGGTATTGAACAGGCTTTGCCGGTTGGAGGTCGTAATACAGTCATTGATCAACACCGCAATGCCTTCCGCACTATGGGATTGAATACAACCGTATTTAAGCCATTGAATGACAAGCAGTTTTTGTTATTTCAAGGATCGGGGGATTTGAACGGCGATTATACTTTATCTAATATCATGCCTTTGCGTTACCTGAAATATTCAGGAGCTGTAATTTGGGGAAAACGCCCAACTGAGAAAAAGCAATGGGGAGTAGGTTTGGCCCGCACCTATCGCGTTGGTGAACTTAACTACATTCCAGTTTTTATGTATAATTGGACGGATGCAGCCAATAAATGGGGAACGGAGATCTTATTTCCGGCGCGTGCGGCCGTTAGGCGGACAATCAATCCGAGAAATATGGTTTTTGCGGGATTTGAGTTGCAGGGACAGAGTTACAGGTTGTACAAAGATGAAACGTTAAGACCAGAAGATTTGGAAATACGTCGCGGAGAAATCCGTTTGCGCATGGAATATCAATTTTCTGTGAAAGACTTTTTATGGGTATCCGCGCAGGCAGGATACCGCATCAATTATAGGTACCATTCCGACCGTTTAGACGGAGGTAAAGAAACCTTACGGGCCTTTGGCTTGGTAAGCGATGCGCCGTATGCCATGGAGTCTACGTTAACGAATCCGTTTTATGTAAGCATAAGCGTGAATTTAGTAAGTCCGTAAACGTTTACTAACGCATAATGAAAGGCCGCCTTAATCGGGCGGCCTTTTTTTTGGCCACCCTCCTACTATTTGCAATTTTCCGTAAAATAAAAATCCATTTTACGGAAAATTGCAAGTCCAACAGAGTTCAATTTTTGAATATTGCGGATTATATGAAAGTTAGTATCCGGTTTGTTATAACGATGATGTTAGTGGGCCTCTTTAG
>JBIKIM010000173.1:0-3883 GCA_044361605.1 Bacteroidia bacterium
TCTTCGCGAAATTGTAGCCCAACAAGCAGGGATGAATTGGAATATTTTTTACCAACCTATTGGTTTTATTCTCTTTTTTGTTTCGGCTTTAGCCGAGTGTAATCGTGCGCCTTTTGACCTACCTGAGTGCGAAACCGAACTTATTGGCGGTTATCATACGGAATATTCTAGTATGAAGCTAGGATTTTATCTATTCTCAGAATATGTAAATATGTTTGTTTCAAGCGCATTAATGGTTACCCTGTATTTCGGTGGATATAATTTTCCAGGTATGTCGTACATCTCTGATCCAACATTTCTGGGAATTGCACAAGTAGCCGTAATGTTTGCGAAAGTATTCTTCTTTATATTCGTATTTATGTGGATCCGTTGGACCTTACCACGTTTCCGATACGATCAACTTATGCATCTTGGTTGGAAAACAATGATACCTTTGGCCCTAGCCAATATGGTTGTTACCGGAGCTGTAATATTGCTATTCGGTAATTAATCTAATATTTACGATAAATCAAAATAGTCGAGGCACTGCTCCATTGCAATGCCTCGACTTCCTTTTATATACACATATTGAGAGTCGAGGGCATGCGTATCAAGCCATGCCATTAAAGAGCTTGCCGTATCAAAAACAAAAGGAT
The DNA here is from genome assembly GCA_044361605.1 of Bacteroidia bacterium. GTDB lineage: Bacteria > Bacteroidota > Bacteroidia > NS11-12g > UBA955 > VMCP01. Next base: position 636 of record JBIKIM010000173.1, read on the forward strand.
ACGAGGGTAGGGCTTTCTTGAATTCATCTCCTACAAAATATACATCGGTATATCCTAATTCTTGCGTTAGTTGAAATATTGCGAGGTGCTCGTAGCTGCTGTGTGTGCCCAACTCAAGCATATCGCCCAATAACAGGGTTTTTTTACCTTCGAGCGTCGCAAAGCTGCGAATTCCAGATTCCATACTACTCGGATTGGCATTGTAGGCATCTAACAATATTTGCGTGCCGTTTTTTGACATGATCCATTGGGAACGGTTCATGTTGGGTGTGTAAGCGGCAATTCCCTTAGCGATATTTTCAACAGATACACCATAGTGCAAACCTACGCTTACAGCCGCTGCTAAGTTATACGCATTGAATTTGCCCCCTAATTGAGCGTGTAAAATCCCATTAGGTTCTGCATCAACATACAACGAGGACTTAAGATAAGGCATTTCTACACTCACGTCTATAAAAACAGAACACGAGCGATCCATTAAAGAATAGGTGCGCAACTGTTTCAAGCGTTTAGACATATTATTCAGCCACGGGTCGTCGAAATTAACAAATGCCATGGCCTCGTCGCGCAACGCCATAAGGTATAATTCACTTTCTTCTTGGGCCACCGACTCTAAATCGCTGAATCCTTCAAGATGTTCTTTGCCTATATTAGTAATTAATGCGCTGTCGGCTTTGAACATCGCACATAACACTTTCATTTCACCGGGATGATTGGTGCCAAGTTCAACGATTCCATATTCTGTGTCAGGCGTAAAAGACAAAAGGGTCAAAGGCACGCCGATATCGTTATTGAAATTTCCCGGTGTTGATCGCGTTTTGTAGGTGGTACCGAGTACAGATTGTACCCACTCCTTGGTGGTGGTTTTGCCATTACTTCCCCCTATGGCAATGAGCTTAGTTGGTATTTGCTCTGTATGAAAATGGGCCAATTCAATAAGCGTTTGATTGGGGTTTTCAAACAAAATAATACGTTCATCGTTTATATTCGATGAATTAGTAACCACGAAAGAAGCTCCATTATCTAATGCCAATTGGGCATATAAATTGCCATTAAACCGCGCACCCGACAAGCAAAAAAACAGGGTGCCGCGTACGTCTTTTCGGGTGTCGGTACTGATTTTTTGACCTGTTTTTAAAAAACAATCGTAGAGATGAGGAATGTCACTGAAGTTCATATTCTAATGTCAAAAATACATCAGCAATACAAATTATGGCTTTAATTTTTCGTATATTTGGTATTGTATGCTTAGAATTTGGATTTTTATCTGTTTTTCCTTTTTTGGGAAGATCCTTTTTTCTCAATTTGCCTTTGAAGTCAAAGAAGGCCCATTGGTTCGGGTTTCCGGAAGGGATCTTTCGCATGCATTTATGGGAGGGCTCAATTCACCTCAATTTTCCGAAGCAGATTTAAACAGAGACGGAAGTAAAGATCTAGTTGTTTTTGACCGGGCTGATTTTAAGATATATACTTTTTTGCGCTCTCAGAAAAATCAATATGTGTATGCGCCTCAATACGAAGCCCAATTGCCCGCTGGGAAAAATATTTATGTCTTAAGAGATATGAATTCAGACGGATTGGAAGATGTTTTTACCACTTCAGACGGCGGTGATTTGCTTATTTATAAAAACAACACCGGTATTGATGACAAAAGACTAAAGTTTGACACCGTGGGACCTTGGTATTATCGCAATCAGTATGCCGATAATTTCCCAATTCTTTACAACCCATTAAGTTTTTCAAATGCCAGTACCGATTTATTGGGAATTGAGGATATTGATGGCGACGGAGATATCGACATTGTTAACTACGACCAATTTAATCTCACGTATATGATGTTTAAAGATGTGCGCAGTGAAAAAAACTGGGATAAAGACACCTTTGAGTTTCAGAACATGGATTATTGCTTTGGGTATTTCTGGGAAGGGTTTGATAGTGAAATCAGATTGAATACATGCCCTTTTGATCTCGATTTTCCATTGAAGCTTAAACCGCGACATTTGGGTGGTGCAAGTTGCTGGTTTTTTGATGAAGATGGCGATGGTGATATGGAAATGTACCTTGCCAATCTGGATTTTAAGCGCATTACCCGCTTGGTTAATGGAAAAGCCAACTACAATCAAGCATATGACACCATGATTTCGGTGGACTCTACTTTCTTAGACGGCAAGCCTTTTGATAGCTATGTCTTTCCTGCCGGTTATATGATTGATGTTGATAATGATGGCTTAAAAGACATGATTATTGCTCCGAATTCGGCATTTGAGACTAAGGAGCGGAATCAAATCATGTATTATAAAAACCATGGCACGAAAAAGGGTGCCGATTTCAAATTGAATCGGTCAAATTTCATAATCGAGCAAATGGTAGACTTGGGTGGCCATAGTAGTCCTGGACTTATCGACATAGATTCCGATGGCGATTTAGATTTATTGGTCTTAAATAATGGAGATTATGATGAAACAATGGGTCTAAGTGACCGCTTGTCATTATTTGAAAATAAAGGAGATAAGCAAAATCCAATCTTTCAACTAAGCAATTCTGACTTTTTAGGATTGTCTGATTCTGCATTGGTAGGTTCTACCTTGTCTGTTGGAGACATCGATAATGATGGCCTTTCCGATATTCTTATAGGTACACTGAAAGGGCAGTTGTTTTGGTTTAAAAAAGAATTGAATCGTTGGGAGTGTAAAAGCAATCAATTGGTTCAATATTCGAAACAATCAGGGGAAAGTAGTTGGGCGCCCGCAGTTATCGATTACAATAAAGACGGAATTAGCGATTTGTTAATTGGGTTTTACAATGGGAATGTTGCCTTGTTTAAAGGTACGTCCTCTAAAGGAACACCTTCATTTGAATGGATTACCTCAAAGGCCTGGGGTATGAAAGCCAATGAATGGATGTTGCAAAATAGCGAACCGAATTTCTCTAGTTACGGGTATGCGGCTCCGGCTGTTTCAGACATTGATGGAGATGGTAGCCCAGAAGTTCTTATTGGAGGCTTTGAGAATGTCCTGCGCGTGTATCATGTCGAAGGACATGATCCATCCGACTCGCTGATAGCCAATGATAACATTCTTTTTAGTGTTAGTGAAGGGGATACAAGCTCGGTGCGCATTGGCGGTAGAATTCGGCCTTGTGCGGGTGATTTAGCTGGCGACTCTATTCCAGAGTTAATCTTGGGTAATTTACGCGGAGGGTTGAATTTTGCATCGCATATTCTTTCCGATGAAATATCCGTCAATACC
>JBIKIM010000175.1:0-3877 GCA_044361605.1 Bacteroidia bacterium
CATTGGATATTCAAAACTTCACCCGCTTCCAATCTACGTTTATATCGGAACCTTCGGCTAGAAATACGGCGTCTGGTTTCTGTTGCGTTAATTCCGCGAGGCTGTCGCGTTCCATTTTCCCCCCAAAAAAATAGGTTAAGAAATCCCATTAAAACGTATTGGAATTAAAAAAAATAGTATATTCGTTTTAGGGCAAATCATTTTTAGTTAATCATTGAGCGTCAAAAGGTATGAGGCAATGTTAAATTAATCTTTGATAGCCGTTAATGTTACACTTATGTTGAAATCCAAAGACATACTAGCGCTGTTCGTTTTGTTATTTCTTGTGAACGTAACAAATGCTCAGAATTCAACGATTGAGCTGATTTCTAGTAACTTTTCTCAAACAGTTGGCTATAAACAAATAGGTAAAAACCATACGATAACGGTTGCTAATAGAGTGTATAATTCCAATGGTGAGATTGTAGTGACCAAGTTAAACGATCAACATAAAATTATTTGGAGTAAAGCTATAAATGTGTCTGTAGATAAACTAAACAAGGCTTTTTCTTTTATAGTCGATAGAGATTCAAATGTCGTGATTGTTGGTGCCGTAGAAAGGGTTTCGTCATTTATTCTTAAGGTAGATGGGGGTAATGGTAATACTATTTACGCCAAGCAAATAATTAATAAAAATGGATTAAAGCCCGATAGGTTGTCTAAGATTTACCAAATGGATAGAATGTTTTCAGATGATTATATTGTTTCTGGAATAATGGGAAACCTTGATAAACATGTGGTGGCGAGACTTCAAAAAAACGGAAACCAGGTTTGGTGCAATGAATATGACATTGTTAATAAGCAAGAGTTGATGTACGCATTAGCGGAATCCAATTCTGGTGATATAATTCTGGGTGGACATATTAAAAATTCAAATTATGACCATGCCATTGTTAAATTAAATCCGTCGAATGGAAGTTTAATAAAAATTCAAACATACAATTTAGCTTACAACACCCATAGCAATGGAGGGTTTGACGATGCGGTTACCATAACGGGCACCGATTACATAGCTTTTTCAATGATCGTTAATGATATTTCAGGAAAACCGATATACCAAGGCGTTCTACTTTATAATACCCGCACCGATAAAATAGATAAGACGCAATTGTATGACATCAAGGGTAGTGCTCGTGGTCCCAATATTGCGTACGATGCTGTTTCCAAATTAATCATTATTGGAGGCGTTTTTCTAGACGTGGGAAACAATAATCTCTTTTTTCAAGTGATTGAATTAAATGATCTAAAGAAATGTAAAACCTACAAGTTGAAAAATATCAACTACAGCACGCAATCTTCTCATGCGGCTTATGTGAGTGTGGATGATAACCAAAACCTGTTGGTGTCAGCTTATCTTTCCGATAATGCCAATTCTAGTGTGTCCAATTTGTTACTTGGGAAATATAATTTAGATGATAGCTACTGTGTTGAGGCCATTACCACTAATTTACTCAATGTGAATGTGCCGCCGGCCGATAATTCCGATCATAGCATTGTTAGTACTCCTAATTTTAGTGGTCAAACCCCTAAGGATAGTAAAAACGCATATAAAATTGACACTATCTGTCAATCTGAATGTATTCCAACAGAAAAACTTTTTAGAATCAATACTTCAAAAAATAAGGATACTATTTGCGAAAATGAAACGTATGAATTGCCCGTTTCCATTTACAACAATATATACGATACCCTTATCAACGTGGTTTTATATAAAAAAAAGAACAATGGTTTTTCAGGACTTGATTCTTTCAAACATAAAAATAAGGGCTTGTTCAATTTGATTGCGGACGATTCAATCTCAGAATACATGATTATTGGAAAATCCAAGTGCAGTTTTAATGATACTGCTTTTTTTACGTTATATAAACACCGAATGTATGTTTCTGGAATAACAGGCGGTGGTTTTTATTGCCAAAACGAACCGGTAAAACTCGTTTCCAATTTTGTTACAACAACGAACAAGAACGCTACATTAAATTATGAATGGAGAGACTCGGCCAGTGATAAGGTTATTGGGTCCTCTACTGACCTGAATTTTCGGGCGCAAAAGCCTTTGGTTATTACCTTGAAACTTTTTGATAATTGTTCAAATCCCATTACTCTAAAAACACGTATTTATGCGGCTCCCCCGGTGGTAGATAGTGCTATTTTAACGAAGAAGTCGGGTTGTGAGCCATTGTTTACAGAATTCATACATCCGAAAACGCAAAGTTTTGCTGGTGATAATATTCCATTCAGTTGGGTTTGGGAAATTCAAGGTAATTCTGTTTATAATACAACTACAACCGCTGGGAAGGTAGAACCCAATATTACGCATGTATTCCCAACGGCTGGCAATTATTTTGTGAGTTGTAAGATGGTTTTTACGGGAGGTAAAATCTGTAATGTTTATTACGACTCGACTCGCGTTTACAAATCAGCCATCGCTGATTTTAATTTCAATCCTGATAAAATTGAAATATCAGATCCAGAGGTGGTGCTTGATAATAAATCTAGGAATGCTTCGAATTTTTATTGGCAATTATCAGACACCAGTTACACCACATTTGCGCCCGTACACAGATTCAATCAATTGGGTGTTTATAAGGTAATGTTGATTGCTTATGCCGATAATTCATGCAATGATACTATATGGAAGCAGATCGAAATCAACGACGATTTTCGGATGTTTTTACCGACTGCTTTTTCACCCAATGGCGATGGTTTGAATGATATTTGGACTCCCACTTTTAGCTCTATTAGTTTCATGGAAATTTCTATTTTTAATCGCTGGGGTGAGCAATTGCTCAAAAGCGATAACGGATCAGGCTGGGATGGAAGGTATATGGGAGAAATATGTCAAGAAGGGGTGTATGTGTTTATAATCAAAGTAAAAAGTAAGCGCGATAAATGGTATTCTTATAGCGGTACATTAACGTTGTTGAGATAGTTCAAAGACGTATTATGTTGCCTTCTAGATATTCAAAACTTCACCCGCTTCCAATCCACACTAATATCGGATCCTTCGGCTAGAAATACAGCGTCTGGTTTCTGTTGCGTTAATTCCGCAAAAGCAGATCCGTACATTTCGGCAAAATTGCAGTCAATGGTAGCATCTAAAACATTATTAACCTGCCAGCGCGGGTGATGGATACGGTATTCTTGTGACGCTTTATCGCTGAGGCGCGTATAGCCGAAATAATGCTCAAAAATGAACTCCTCTAGGCTGCCGCGTTCCATTTCCCCCGAAAAAACAGAGGCGCTTACGCTTATTTTATTCCATTGGGAAGGGGTTTTCCATTGAAATTCGGCCTCTTTTTGTGTCTCGTTTTTAACGATGCGGTGCTTCGTTGGGATGGCAATATAGTGCTCTTTGTAAAGTTTATTGGCGAGCCAAGCCACGGGTTTGTAAGGTACGGTTTCGTTTATGAAAACCACGCCGCGCTTGTAGCCGTCACCGTCTTTTCGCCTTACATAAAATCGCAGGTTTACTTCTTCAAAAGTGCCCATTAAAGGAATGGGAACGCCGAATATTTTAGAGTTTTTGAATAAAAATCCCACTAAACTTACATAGGCTTTGCTTTCAAATAAATCGATTTCTACTCCCGGGGGAAGATACCCTAACAGCGCGGCAGGATCGATGGTGTAATTGGCCATTATGAGGTTTTCCCAGCGGGCGGTCATGAAGGTTTTCAAGGTGTTGAATTTAGCGTTAATGCCATAGTATAACTCCAAAAGTCTCAAGTTTGTTTTCCGGTAGGTTTTTTGTGTTCCACGGTTTTAACCGTGGGCTCGTGGGTTAGTGGGGGGTGCAGTAGGGTGCGCCTCTCCTTACTGTTTACTTCTGCCACTTGGCAGG
>JBIKIM010000174.1:0-3877 GCA_044361605.1 Bacteroidia bacterium
CTTGCTCCCTCAGATGCCAATACAGCAGCGGGTAAAGATGTAGCCATGCAAATAGCTGCTATGAATCCCGTAGCCGTTGATAAAGATGGTGTTGATACGTCATTGGTTGAACGCGAAATGGAAATAGGTCGTGATCAAGCACGTGCTGAAGGTAAGCCTGAAGCTATGATTGATCGCATTGCAACTGGTAAATTGGAAAAATTCTACAAAGATTCAACCTTGTTGAACCAAGATTTTGTAAAAGATGGCTCCAAAACTGTTGCAGCTATGCTTAATGGCGTAGAAAGTGGTTTAACTGTGAAACAATTCAAACGAGTACAGCTCGGATAAAAATTAGTAACTTTAAAAAAATCCTCCGAAATTCGGGGGATTTTTTTTGCCAATAACTTAAAACTACATGAAATACCAACGAATTCTTTTAAAGTTAAGTGGAGAGGCCCTATTGGGCTCTCAAGAGTACGGTATTGATCCCGTTGTATTAAAGCAATATGCCCAAGAGGTAAAAACGGTTATTGACGCCGGGGTACAGGTTGCGATAGTCATTGGTGGGGGAAATATTTTCCGTGGTGTTCAAGGCGCTCAGGGTGGTGTTGTAGATCGTGCCACTGGAGACTATATGGGGATGCTGGCAACGATGATGAACGCTATGGCCATACAAGGAGCCTTTGAGAAAGAAGGTCTCGTTACACGCCTATTGTCGGCCATAAAAATGGAACAAATTAGCGAACCTTTTATTCGAAGAAGGGCGATGAGGCATTTGGAAAAAGGCCGGGTCGTTATTTTTGGTGCCGGTACGGGTAATCCATACTTTACAACGGATACCGCGGCCTCACTCAGAGCCGTTGAAATAGAAGCCGATATTGTTATAAAAGGTACGCGGGTAGACGGGATTTACGACAAGGATCCAGAAAAGCATACCGATGCCAAACGATTTGATTCTATTACTTATAAACAGGTTTACGACTTGAATTTGAATGTAATGGATATGACGGCTTTTACCTTGTGTCATGAAAACAATAAAGAAATTGTGGTTTTTGATATGAACACGCCTGGTAACCTGCTGCGTTTGGTGCAAGGAGCTTCAATAGGTACTTTGGTACACGGTTAAACTTCCCAATACCTTAAAATATAAAAGGCCTTCCGAAGAAGGCCTTTTTCAATGGATCTAGTTAAAATAGGGGAAATTAAGATAAGGCGTTAACATGCTTCTGCATGCTAGACTTTAGATTTCCTGCCTTGTTCTTATGAATGATGTTTTTCTTTGCCAATTTGTCTAATGCAGTAATGGCTAATTGAAGCATGGGTTCTGCTTCTGCTTTGCTCGTAGCGTTACGTACGTTTTTGATGATAGTACGAGCCGTTTTGTGCTGATAGCGATTCAATTCACGCTTGGCGTTATTCGAACGAATTCTCTTTATTGCTGATTTATGATTTGCCATTGTGTTCTAAAAGGATTGCAAATATACGTTGGGAAAAGAATAAAATCAATTCTTTTAGAAAATTATTCTTGTTCTGGACATAGTCGGACTATCAAACCTTCAAGTTGTTCACTTAAAAACAGTTGACACCCGAGCCTTGAGTTGCTTTTAACGAAAAATGCTTGGTCGAGCATGTCAAGCTCGGCCTCGCTTGGTTCGCTTAGTTCATGTGGGCTTTCGATATACACCTGGCAAGTGGCACACATAGCCATTCCACCACAGGCGCCTTGAACCGGCAGCTCTACCGCTCTACAGAACTCCATGAGATTCATATTAATGTCTGTTGGGGCTTGGTACGTGGTCGATACCCCATTTCTATCGATTATGGTGAGGGTTATGGAATCGGTCATAAGGCTTAATTTAAATGATCGGTGTAGTTAAAAGTGGTAATCTCAAATTTAGCATTCGTTTGGTGCTCAAGGATGTATAAGCCCGTATTTTCATGAGGAAATTGATCCATATCGCACAACGGGGTATCGGTTAGCAAACATAAAAAACTGCGCAATGCCCTACCGTGCATACAAACTAAAACCGTTTCATGGGGATCGCTCATAAGTGTATTCAATGCGATCTTTTGTCGCTCGAACATCTGTTGTGGGCTTTCACCCCCTTCAATCGCGACATCGTAATGGCCGTTTTTCCATTGGGCGGTAATGGTTCGAAACTGATCGTAACATTCTGTTGTAGGTTCTTTTCCTTCCAAGATACCCCAACTAATTTCATTGAGTTCGGGTAATATAATGGGGGTGCCTATTTGTTGGACAAAAGGAGCAATGGTTTGGTGGGTACGCTTTAACTGAGAAACGTAAATCGCGCTAAAAGGAACGTGCTGAAATGCGCGGTGAAACCGTTGGGCTTGTTCGCGTCCGGTATCGTTTAAATCGCTGTCGATGCCCGAACCTTGAACTATCATACGTTGGTTATAATCGGTTTGACCATGTCGGGTAAGATAAATTGTTTTTCTTGCCTTGAAGTCTGAACTTTGCGTCATAAATGGAAACCCTATTTGATATCGCAAATATACGCATCGAAGACCTTAACGAGCGGTGTAAGAATACACTAAATACGGCTATCGGTTTTCATTACACGCGAATCACCGGTTCTACCTTACATGCGGAACTTGAGGTAAGTGATAAGAATTGTCAACCTATGGGACATTTAAACGGGGGGACCTCCTTAGCAATTGTTGAAATTTTAGGATCTACGGCAGCTAATTTAGTATTGGATACCTCTTTACAGGTAGCAGTAGGTCAACACGTAAACGCCCATCATTTTCGACCTGCTCTACTAGGCGAACGGGTTTATGCCCATACCGTGGCCTTACATATTGGAAAAAAAAGTCATGTTTGGGAAGTGCTCATAGAAAATGCCGCGGGTAAGCTCATTTGCAAAGGCACGATAACGATGGCCGTTATAGCGCGCACCTAATTCAATGCCGCATCCTTCCTTCGCGTTTGTTCGCTTGCCCGGTGATTCTTCCCATCAAATTCGTGTTTTTACGGATTCGCCGCGTATAGTACCGCAACCCATTGTCGTTTTAAACGACACCAATAGTCCGGATCGGTTTGTTTTTAGTCCTTGGAACGATAGCGATCGCTTATATATATGGTCGGATTTTCAAGGGGTTTTTACGCTGGGGGAAGTTTCCCAAAACATTAAACATTTACACAAACGCCCCTTCCTAACGCCGAGCACCTCTTTTGAACAATATGAACGGGGCATTAATCTGGCAAAAGACCATATGGAATCGGGCGATTTGACTAAAGTAGTTTTAGCACGGGAGTTGATAAAGCCGCAAGAGGTAGATTGGGACGTTTGTATGAATTTGTTTGAACGTTTGTGTGGGGCACATCCACAGGCGTTCGTGTATGTTTGTTCTTCAGAGAATTGGGGTACTTGGATGGGAGCTTCCCCCGAAACTTTGGTGCGTTATGAGAACGGTGAGGCTCACGTGATGAGTTTGGCAGGCACCTTATTTAACGAAGGGGAATCCTGGTCGGCAAAAGAGCGTGCAGAGCAATCGGTAACGTCTGATTTTATTCGTGCTTGTTTGAATTGGCAGGCCAACGATGCCGTTGAGGTTAGAGAGTTGCGTCAAGGAGGCTTGCGGCACTTATTGAGTATTTACCGAAAATCATGGACTCGAGATTTGTTGGCCCAATTGTTACAAGAATTATCGCCTACCCCCGCAGTTTGTGGGAGTCCGCGTACTCAGGCCGCGGCCTTTATCGCAAAAGAGGAAGGATTTTTGCGGGATTTATACGCCGGTTTTCTGGGTGTTCAACAGGGCGATCGTTTTTTGAGCAATGTAAATTTGCGTTGTGCCGAAATAGGCACGGATGGCATTCGATTGCTCGCGGGTTGTGGTATCAATAAAGAGAGCGCAGCAGATCGGGAAT
>JBIKIM010000176.1:0-3874 GCA_044361605.1 Bacteroidia bacterium
AGGGTGTATAGGGCTACCGATTGTTTCAAGGTTTTTACAAAATTACCCAATTCTTTTCATTAAAACAGCTTGGATGGCTTGCATCTATGCGCAGGTATCCATAAAAGGACTTTTACAACCCGTTGTTTGGTTAAAACCGTGGGACAAACGGGAGTGTGCTATCCAGCAAAACCCCAGAACCTCTGCAAGTACCCGTTTGACCCACAGTTTTAACTGTGGGCGCGCCGGCACCCGACAAGAACACCTCCTACCCAGCCAAGTGGCCCCCCCCCTGACCCACAGTTTTAACTGTGGGCGCGCCCGAACCCGACAAGAACACCTCCTACCCTGCCAAGTGGCAACCCCCCTGACCCACAGTTTTAACTGTGGGAAAAACGGGAGTGTGCTACCAAAGAAAACCCTGAAACATCTGCACGAACCCGCTCAACCCATTATTTTGGTTAAAACAACAAGGATGCCTCCAGTGACCAAGTACCAATATGCAAACCGTTGCCTGTGGCCGGACTTATACCTTGAATCAGAAAGTTATCGTTTAAGTTGCGCACGCCCACGTTCAAATTAACGGAATACCCAACCGTGACGAATCGCTGTTGAACCCCAACACTTACTAGAAACTCAACGGGCTTAAGGGGTAAATTATCCCATGTTTGCATGTACTGCGATTGATTTAATGGAATTTTATTGGGTCCCACGTAAACAACGGAACGGAATAAATAACTGGCGGTGGCCCCCATTGTGATAAAAAGGGCTTCGCGCTGCTTTTTTAAATTGGTTGAAATCAACAGCTGCAAGGGCACGTCTAAAGAAACCAAGCTTATTTGGGTATAGGCGGTGTTGGTAGCGCTATCTCCGGCTTGTGCATTTTTAAAACTTCCCCCGCGAAAGCGTAAATCCAAGCCCGCTTGATAATGAAAACGGCCTTTCTCCAGTGGATTGTGGTAATATAGACCCGCAACATACCCTAACATGGGTTGGGGATTTTTGAGTTCATCTCCAAAAAAGGAATAAGCCCCAACTCCCATTTTGAGTCCTAAATTGCTCAGGTCGTTCGCCCCTTCTTGAGCCGATACACGACCGTAGAAGGCCAATATTGCCAGAATAAGTATGCTCGTTTTTTTCATTTTAGTTCGTCGATTCGATTTCCTTTTAGGGCCATTGACACGGCAATATCCATTACCCGTTCTGCAAAAGGCCTTGAAAAATGATTCAACTCTTCAATGGCAGCTTGCAGCAATTGCCTATCGTCCTGCTCTATTAGACCCCTAACGGCTTCAATGCGTTGTTTGGTGCCTTGCAATTCTTCCGCAGAAAGCAAATTACTATTTTTATTAATGAATCGTTCGGTTGTGTAGATAATTTGACGGGCTTCGTTTTGCGATTCTCGCAACAACCGGAGGGTCACGTCTGTTTGTGCATGGGTAAAGCCGCTTAACAACATGGCCTCTACTTCGGCATCGGTAAGCCCATAACTGGGTTGTATTTCCACGGATTGGCTTACGCCGCTTCGCAATTCTTTGGCTTGTACCTTGAGCATACCATCGGCATTTAAGGCAAATTGAATTTCAATTTTGGGCATACCCGCGGGCATTGCTGGGATACCTCCGAGCACAAACGATCCGAGTTTCCTGTTTTCTTCTACCAATTCACGTTCGCCTTGATACACCGATACCATGAGGTTTATTTGGGCGTCAACGCTGGTCGAGTATTCACGGCCCACTCGGACCGGGATTTTGGAATTACGCGGAATTAGCACGTCCATGAGTCCTCCTGCCGTTTCAATACCTAAAGAAAGCGGTGTAACATCCAGCAGGAGCACATCGCTTCGATTTCCATCGAGCACATCGGCTTCGATGGCGGCGCCTAAAGCGACTACTTCATCGGGATTGATTTGGTTATTAATACGGCTTTGGGGGAATTCTTGGGTTAGTTTTTCGGCAATTCGCGGAAAGCGCGTGCTGCCCCCCACTAAAACCACTTCTTGGATTTGATTGGAGGTTAAACCGGCATCGCTGAGTGCTTTTTTTACCGAATTCCATGTTTTTTGCAGAATTGGTTCGGCCAGCTGCGCCAAAGTATCGAAATCCAATTCGAGTTGTTTTTCTGAGTTTAAGGCGTGCGTAAACTTCCCCCGAGAATTTTCAGACAATGCGATTTTGGCTTTTTCTGCCCAATGGCGCAAATCCGCGAAATCGCCTATTTCTGCGGGAGCGGCTTGTTTTCTCCAATAGTTCACGATTGCGCGGTCTATATCATCGCCTCCTAAAAGGGTATCGCCGTGGGTAGCCAAAACCTCAAAAACGCCGTCTTCGATGTGCAAAATAGACACATCAAAGGTGCCTCCACCTAAATCGTAGACTACGATATTTCCAATTGCTTGCGATTGAATTCCATAGGCCAAACTGGCAGCGGTAGGCTCGTTGATGATGCGCAATACCTCTAAACCGGCAAGTTTACCGGCATCGCGGGTGGCTTGGCGCTGTGATTCATTGAAATAAGCCGGCACGGTAATTACGGCCTGCTCCACGCGGGCATTGAGGGCTAATTCGGCCTGTGTTTTTAGCTCCTTTAGGATTTCTGCGCTGATTTCTATGGGATTGTATACCTGGGATCCAATTTGAACGTTTACTTTATTATCGAGGGAATCCGGCACAATACGATAGCCTAGGTCCATGTTTTCTTGGGTTAAATCCGAATAACTTTTACCCAACAGGCGCTTTATGCTGTAAACGGTTCGCTCGGGTGCCAACAGTAGCTGCGCCTTGGCGTATGCGCCTACCGCAGGAACCTGGTGTTCGTTATAATGAACTATGGAAGGAACGATTCCGTTTCCCCTTACCGGTATTATATGTGCTTGTTTTTGTCCCTTAGGAACATACGCCACCAAAGAATTGGTAGTACCCAAATCGATTCCCACCACAACAGCAGGCTTTTCGATGGATCCAGAAGCGATATTGATTGAAATTTTTGCCATTATTAAATAGGTTTTACCTTCATTTTAGAAGACATACACCGAGGGGCAAAATTACAACAAGCAGGTGGTTTATACATCCGATAAATTCACCTAAGAAACCGATGAATGTAGAAACCAAAAACGGAATGTTCTTCGTGACATAAACGTGACAGCCTTGCGTTTTATATGGCTTGAAAAGCGAGGTATTTTTGTAGTCTTCTTTAACAACCATGAAACATATTTTACTAGCAGCAAGTGTTTTCTTATTTGCGGAAAACGCTTTTTCTCAGCGTGTAATCGACACCATTAATATGGAGCCTGGTTATGCCAAACAAGTTTTCTACCAAATTCAAACAGGTAGCAAGCACTCTTCTGGAATGACGCAATGGCATATTGCGCATACCACCTTACAGATGGATAATGCCATCCGCTTAAACCATGCTGCAGGCGTTTTTGCCTATGCCTATCCAAAAGGCGACAACTCGAGCTACAACAATTTTGATACCTCAGGTTGGAAAACTTGGAACATGCCCTACAACGACATGAAAGATGAGGCGTTGGGCGCGCTGAATAAACAAAAAAACCCTGGAAACCAGTGGGATTTTTCTTGGGGCGTCTACGATCCAACGTCACATGTAGTAAAAGGAGATTCTTTATTTCTGATTACGGTAGGATCTGGAGCGAATACCAAACTCTATAAATTCATGCCCATCAAGCAGGACAAAAATGGCGACTTCATTTTCGAATTTGGTCCCTTAGACGCCCAGTCTGGTTCACCCGATACAATCAAACAAAGTCAGGCGGACAAAGGCACATTTAAATATTACAATTTCACGCTAGACCGTCAGGTAGCTGTAGAAGCTGCCGGAGGAAACTGGCATTTGAATTTTGCCCGTTATTTCGACTTGGTTCCTGCACCGGGCA
>JBIKIM010000177.1:0-3873 GCA_044361605.1 Bacteroidia bacterium
TGGCAAGACTGCCCCAGGTTACGGATTTGGCAGTTTTGAAATCGCCCTACAATCCAACGCCCCAGGCTCTACGCTTACTTCCCTTCAAGTTAGTTATGTAAGGTCTCAGTACTTCCCCGAATTAAGCAAAAAGCAGCTTAAACGCGCTCCTAAGATGCTCGTTGAGCCGCTTTCCTATGACTTTGGACCCCAAACAGGATCCGGAGGATTCTTAAATGGTAGTTTCATATTGAAGAATAGCGGAAAAGAGCCCCTTGAAATCAAACAAATAAATCCCGACTGTCCGTGTATAGCCGTGAATGACTTCCCCCGAACCATTGCAGCGGGTAAAGAAGTAGAAATGAAATTCGTATTCGACACCGTTACCAAAACGGGAGCTAAAGGCATTGGTATACGAATTGTTACTAACGATCCCCGTGAGCCGGAGCGTTATATTTGGGTGAAAGCCCAATTCCCTGCGAAATACGAGTATAAATGTCCTACGTGTCCGTAAATCTCCTTTAAATTAACGGAGATTGTGGTACACGTTTTGCACGTCGTCGTCGCCTTCGAGGCGTTCCACAAGGTCTAAAACTTCTTGGGCTTGTTCTTCGGTAAGATCCACATAAGAATTGGGAATGTACTGCAATTCGGCATTGGCAATGATACCTAAATCTTCCAATTGCTTTTGCATGAGTCCGAAATCAACAAAACTGGTGTATACATACACATCATCCTCGTCGATGGCAAAATCTTCTAATCCCGAATCGATTAATTCGAATTCGAATTCGTCAAGATCGTCGTAGGAAAGGGTATTTTTGGCAATTTTAAAAACGCCTTTGCGGGTAAAATTAAAGTCGAGTGAGCCGGTTTTCCCTAAAGCCCCACCGCCTTTGTTAAAGTGCATCCTAACATTCGCAACTGTGCGGGTATTGTTATCGGTTGCTGTTTCTACCACAACCCCAACGCCATGGGGCGCATATCCTTCGAAGCGCACCTCGTCGTAGTTGCCTTCGGATTTACTAAGCGCTCTTTTGATTGCAGCCTCTACCCGATCTTTGGGCATATTGACCGCTTTTGAATTTTGAATGGCTACACGTAAACGGGGATTATTATCTGGGTTTTCGCCAGACATCTTCACGGCAATCGCGATTTCTTTTCCCAGCTTCGTAAACTGCTTCGCCATTCGGTCAAAGCGGGCAAACATTTTATGTTTGCGTTTTTCAAACATCCTTCCCATAGCTGCAAAAATATTGCTTTTTGAGATACGTGGGGTTTAATTTTTATACCCAACGGAGCACCGATGTGGTCGTTGGGTATAAAAATCAGGCTATTTATTCAAAATTGGAGGGTACTTCCATCGCCGTTAATCCTTCTAACCTGCCGTTGGTTAAACGAACTTGATCATTGAGGGCAATAAAACGTCGTAATAATTCGCTCAATTCTATTCCATGTTCTTGGAGTATGGCCGGGATTAAACTTTTCCGGGGATGCATGTTAGGCATCGTATTGATATCCAAAATGTACATGCTACCCATGTATTCACGCACATCGACTCTCGACATATAATGCAGTCCGAAGGTATTGTGCGACATTACAGCGGCGGCTTGGAGTTCACGTAGCATATCATCGGTTAATTGCGGATGAAAATCGCGTTGGGTGGTTCCAAAAGAGCTTCCCGCAATAAAAACGTCGCGTGCTGGAAAAGGTACAATTTCTACCGGAGGCAATACTTCATAACCGCTGCCGTCTGCTTTGGGAATTACTCCCACTGAAAACTCACGTCCAATCAGGTACGGCTGTAGCAAAATATCGCTATCCAAACCCATTTCTAACCGCAATTTTGCCTCTTCGGCATCCATGATTTCGATGCCTCTATGACAACCTCCAAAGCGGGGTTTTTGAATATAACTCCCGGTACCTATCGAGGAGGGTTGTTCCAATGAGATGGGGGTTCTAACGCCTTTTTCTAAGAGCAATTCTTCAACGGCCTTCTTATCTTGAGCAAGGAGTTGGGCTTCCCCACAACTGCTTAAATGATTGATTTCATTAATGTCTAACCAAGATGCCACTTCTGCCTGGTTATAGTTTTCGAATCCGTAACACAAATTCACCACGTAATCGGCTTGACGCAACAAATCGGCCAACTCATCGCAGGGTTGCATCATGTGCACCACAAGGGTCTCGTAATGCTCCTGCAAGGCAAGGGCAAACGAATGCACGGTATCGAAATCAATGTTTTCTTTCCAAGGGGTATACCGACTTTCGGCATACAGAATTGCAACGGTGGCTTTCATAAAAGGGGCGCAAATATATCGCAACTTCGGTCGTATTTATTAGGGGGAAATTAAATTTACTTAAAGAATATGTTATACTTCTCTACAAAAGGGCATTAGCGAGATTCGCAAGGGCACTCCGCTCTCCTTTTTCTAAGGCTACGTGGGCATATAAAGTCTGTCCTTTCATTCGGTCAATCAAAAAAGAGAGGCCATTCGATTCCGTATCCAAGTAAGGGGTATCAATTTGGTTAATATCTCCTGTAAAAACAATTTTCGTACCCTCCCCTGCCCTAGAAATGATCGTTTTAACCTCTAGTGGGGTTAAATTCTGAGATTCATCTACAATGAAAATGATGCTCGATAAGCTACGTCCGCGAATAAAGGCTAAAGGGGTTACTAATAATTTTTCATTATCGACCATTTCCTTTATTCGTTGATAGTCTTTTGAATTTTCCTTGAACTGATTTTGAATTAATTTCAAATTATCCCAAAGAGGCTCCATGTAGGGTTGTACTTTTTGTTGGGCGTCTCCAGGTAAATATCCGATATCTTTGTTATTTAGAGGAATAATAGGGCGGGCCAAATAAATTTGAACAAAGTCGTTTTTTTGCGCCAATGCACACGCTAGGGCTAAAAGTGTTTTTCCCGTACCCGCTACACCCTGAATGGTTACCAATTGAACAGCAGGATTCAATAAGGCGTGCATCGCAAAAGCCTGTTCCGCATTTTTGGGCTTTATGCCGAAAGCCAACTTCTTTTCTACCTTTTCCAAATGCTGTGATTCTGGATTAAAATAGGCTAAAATAGAACTCCTCTGATTGCGAAGAATCATGTAGTGGTTGGCATAAGGTGGTGTAGAGAATACACGCTCGTAAGGAATTGAATGGAATTTGTGTAATTCATCAATTATTTCTGCATCTTCTATTTCAATTTGAGTAATTCCCCGATACAGCTTATCAACATCTTTAACCTTCCCAGTTTGATAGTCTTCCGCAAATAAATTTAAACTTCGCGCCTTCAATCTGAGATTTGTATCTTTAGTAACCAGAATTACTTTTTTATCGGCATGTAGTTTCGACAAATGCAACGCTGCATTTAGGATTAAGTGATCAGCCTTTCGATCCCCAAATACTTTTGTTGCATCTAACTCATGGGGAAATCCGATGTCCATTACGACCCGAAAAAACGAGTTTCTTGACTTGTCAATGCAAACCCAATCATTCAGTGCGTTCCCTTCTGAAAGGTTATCGATAAAACGAATAAACTGCCGTGCTTCAAAATTAATGGACTCATTGCCTTTTTTAAAATGGTCTAATTCCTCCAAGACCGTGATAGGTATGGCTACATCGTGTTCTTGAAAATTAGTAACCGCTTGATGGTCAAATAAAATTACTGAGGTATCTAACACAAAAATCTTTTTCGGGTTCTTTGTACTTGCTTTTTTGGCCATATATCAAAGTTAACCATTTGAGCTTAACTCGCATAAAGCAATCATTATCTAAACATTAGGATTTGTGCCACTTTATTTAAGTTCATCGTAATTCTAAATTCTACGTTAAAAAAACACGTAATAACGAGTTGAAATGTGATGGGATTGGGTATTCTCACAAATGCA
>JBIKIM010000178.1:0-3865 GCA_044361605.1 Bacteroidia bacterium
AGAAGACAATTCTCGTGTAGACGTATACGTGTACGATTTGAGCAACAAAACCAATACGCAATTGCCCTTAGAAAGCGAAAAGGACCAATACATTCCGCGCATCCAATGGCTGCATACCGACAAACACCTAAGTTTACAACGACTCAATCGATTACAGAATTTCTGGGAACTTTTAATATGGAATACCGAAACGTCTGAATTGTCTAAACGCATCCAAGAAGGTCGGGAAACGTATTTAGACATCAACGAATCCCTTACGTTGGTCCCCAATTCGACCTTGTTTTTGTATTTGAGCGATATCAGTGGATACCGACATATTTACAGCTGTGATTATGTGAGCGGCCGTATTTCGGGAATCACCGAAGGAAAATGGCAAGTAAATGGTATTAATGCCTTCCACACGGAAGAAAATCGCATTTATTACAACAGTACCGAAGCCAGTACTGTTGAGGACCATGTTTACAGCATCAAACTAAACGGAAAAGACAAAAAAAGCGTTTTGGGATACCAACCCCTATCGGGAAATCAATACGCCATTACGTCAAAATACGGACAATGGATGTACATCATTAACAGCTGCATGAGCGAAACACCGCATTATCAAACGATTTTGTTGGGCAAGAATTTCCGTCAGGTTCACGACGATACCAGCTTCCGCAAACGCGTACAACAGATGGATCTCAGCGTGGTTACCTTTAATCAAATTCCGGTAAAAGGCACCGAATTCCAACTGAACTATTACATGATTAAGCCCAAGAATTTTGATCCTTCAAAAAAGTATCCCCTGTTAATGCATTGCTACGGTGGACCCGGGAACAGCATCGCGCGAAACAGCTTGAATAGTTATTATGCTTGGTTTCAATTTTTAGCCAGTAAAGGGTATATCGTGGTTTGTGTTGACAACCGAGGCACGGGCAACCAAGGGGAAGCGTTTCAAAAATGCACGTACAAAAACCTAGGACAGCTCGAACAAGAAGATCAGCGCATGGCCGCCCAATATTTCGGGGCTCTGTCGTATATCGACAGTGCACGAATTGGCATTTGGGGATGGAGCTTCGGCGGTTATCTCACGTCTTTGTGCATGGTTAAAAGTCCCGATATCTTTAAAATGGGCATCGCGGTTGCGCCGGTAACCCATTGGAAATATTACGACAATATTTACACCGAACGGTATTTACAACGTCCTATAGACAATCCCAAAGGCTACGAAGAAAATTCCCCCATTAATTTTACCAAAAACATGAAAGGCAACTACCTTATCATCCACGGTACCGGCGATGATAACGTGCATTTCCAAAATAGTGCCGAAATGATAAAATCGCTCATTCAAGCGGGGACTACCTTTGATAGCGAAATTTACCCCAACCGCGCCCATGGCATATCGGATCGAGCCGCCCGGGTTCATCTGTTTAATAAAATGACGCGTTACCTATTAGAAAACCTTTAATTTTGACACTTATTACCGAATCATGAGCACAGCTACTATTGGAAATCCCGCCCCCGATTTTAACGCGATCAACCAACACGAATCGCCCGTTTCCCTTTCCCACTACAAAGGAAAAAAATTGGTTTTATACTTTTATCCCAAAGACGATACCCCCGGCTGTACCGCCGAATCCTGCAACCTCCGCGATAACTACCAACGCTTTCTTGAAGCAGGCTACGAAATCCTTGGGGTAAGTCCGGATACCGCTGCTAAACATCAAAAATTTATTGCCAAGTACGAATTGCCTTTTGATCTTTTGGTGGATACCGATCACGCCGTTGCCGAAGCCTATGGCGTTTGGGTAGAAAAAAGTATGTACGGCAAAACCTATATGGGTATTGCGCGCACAACCTTTGTTATCGATGAGACTGGAAATATCGAACGCGTTATCCAAAAGGTAGATACCAAAGCCCATAGCGAACAGATCTTGTAATGCCTGAAAACGAAAATGAAATTAACGCCATAAGCGTAATCGGAAACGGGAGTTGGGCTACGGCCTTGATCAAAATATTAACCGAAAAAAAATCGGTGCGGATCCATTGGTGGATGCGCGACGAAGAAAGTGTGGCCTATATAAAGGAGTACCATCACAACCCCAAGTATTTATCTTCGGCCCAATTGCCCGCAGATCAAATATTCCCAAGCAGCGATTTACAATCCGTAATCGATGCGGGTGACTGGGTTTTATTGGCGGTTCCATCCGCATTCCTAGGTAGCAGCTTGGGATCGGCGGTTTTATCCCCCTATAAAAAATACATCACGGCTATTAAAGGTATCGAACCCATAAGCAAACTCGTTATTGCCGAATACTTGCAACAGGTGCATCAGATACCCCTGAACCAGATTTGTTTAATTTCCGGCCCTTGTCATGCAGAAGAAGTGGCACTCGAAAAGCTGAGTTACTTAACTGTAAGTGCCCTAAACGATGCCTTGGCATTGGAACTTTCCGAAATGCTGCGCTGCCGTTACATTAATGTAATTCAAACGCCCGATTTAATTGGGGCTGAGTACGCATCCGTTTTAAAGAATATTTATGCCATCGGATCGGGAATTGCCCACGGTTTGAATTATGGAGACAATTTCCAAGCGGTTTTTGTTTCTTTTGCGATTCGAGAGATGAAGGCCTTTTTAAATGCGCTGCATCAAGAAACCCGCGACGTAAAAGAGTCGGCCTATTTGGGAGATTTACTGGTAACCTGTTATTCGCAGTTTAGCCGAAATCGCACCTTTGGCACAATGCTCGGTAAAGGCTATTCCGTAAAATCAGCGCAGTTAGAAATGAATATGGTGGCCGAAGGCTATTACGCTACGGAGTTGGTATTTCAAAAATCACAAGAAATAGGGCTGGAAATGCCTATCGTACAGGCAGTGCATGACATTGCCTACGAAGGAAAACTCCCTAGAAAGGTATTCAAGCGCCTGGCGGAAGAACAATTATTTTGATTTTGCGATTTTTGTAAAACTTTGAAGGAAAACTCCCTAGAACCGTATTCGAGCGCCTGGCGGAAGAACAATTATTTTGATTTTGCGATTTTTGTAAAACTTTTTGGAATTAAAATTGTCATTTAGTTCAACAGATGTCATTTAAGATTTATACCCGAAAAGGCGACGACGGAAAAACCGGACTTATTGGAGGCGACCGCGTAGCCAAACACCACATACGCGTAGAGAGTTACGGAACCGTTGATGAACTCAATAGCCACATTGGCTTGGTTCGCAGCTTTATCATGGGCACCGGCGAAGAAGACATTCTAGCCCAAATACAAGACAGCCTTTTCGTAGTAGGTTCGCACCTAGCCTCTTCCCCGCATAGTAAATTTGAATTACCCGTTTTCGATGTTGAAATCGTAGACCGCATGGAACAAGAAATTGACCGACTCACCGCGTTACTCCCTGAGTTGCGCAACTTCATTTTGCCTGGAGCTACCCAACAAGGCGCCCATTGTCATGTGGCCCGTTGTGTATGCCGACGCAGCGAACGCTTATGCGTGCATCTCAGCGATATTGAAGAACTCCCCGAGTTTATTATTCAATTCCTTAATCGCTTATCGGATTACTTATTTACCTTGTCGCGCTTCTTAGACCAAAATTACGGCGGTCGCGAAATTGCTTGGATACCCAAAAAATAACTTATTTTTTGTAGAGCCCTTCATTAGAATTCCCTTAACAGAACTATCTTTGTTCCAACAAATATAAAACCAAAAAAAACACATCATATGAAATCAACATTCATTTATTTAACCGCAGCAGTAGCCGTAATGGCGATGGCATCATGCGGAAGCAACGCCACTGAGGCGGGTGCTGCTGACTCTACACTTTCTGCAACAGAAGGTTCTGCAACTTACACCATTACGCCTGAAAGCGTTTTAGGTTGGAAAG
>JBIKIM010000179.1:0-3864 GCA_044361605.1 Bacteroidia bacterium
CCTAAAGTTAACAATGAAGAAGAAATAGACTACAAGGCACTTTTAAGCATGGCGAATGGACCGGCCTTGGCGAAATTGAAAAAGCGGGTGGCTGAGTTAAAGGCATTAAGTATTGCTCAGGGGAAAAGCTACGAACAGCTGAGGAAACTCATATCGCAACGTTCAGATCTGGTTAATTCCATTCCCGCTATTATGCCCGTTGCCAATAAAGATTTAAAACGAATGGCCAGCGGCTTTGGATATCGTTTGGATCCGTTTTACCACACATCAACCTTCCACGGAGGCATGGATTTTACGGCTGAAACAGGAACCGAAGTATATGCCACTGGTGATGGTCGCGTGTCTAAACGCCAATCCGATGCTTGGGGTTATGGGAATCATTTAATCGTGAATCACGGCAATGGCTATACCAGCGTTTACGCCCATTTATCTCGTTTTGCCGTAGCAACAGGTGCCAAAGTAAAACGCGGACAATTAATAGGTTACGTGGGAAGTACCGGTCGTTCTACCGGCCCGCATTTACACTATGAAGTACGACGTAATAACAATCCATTGAATCCGGCATTCTTTTATCGCAACGACTTAAGCGATGAAAATTATCAGCGTATGCTTGAGCTATCACAGCGAGAAACCAACCGTTTCGACTAATCATGGAACCAAGTACAAAAAAATACTTTAAAATCGGCGAAGTGGCAGAAATGCTTGGCGTCAATGCGTCGACGTTGCGTTTTTGGGAGAAAGACTTTCCCCAAATTCAGCCCATGAAAAACAAGAAGGGCGATCGGATCTACCAACTCAAGGATATAGAAATCTTAAAAGAGATTCACTATCTTACTCATAACAAAGGAATGCGATTGGCGAATGCCAGCAAGAAAATCAGCCGAAACCCCAGTAAAGTGGACGAAAAGCTGAAGCTGATTCAAGAATTGCGACACTTTAAAGAAAAACTAATTCAACTTAAAGAACAGCTAGAATGAAACGGTGGGTAGGGCTCTTGGGAACGATTTCGTCAATATCATTTGCACAAATCGCAAATTCCCCGAGTTTCACCCAACACCTATCCTTCCAGCGCATTCCGCTTCCCCAATATTCAGGAATTTTTCCCACTTTCGGCAAGCACCACGCTTTCGGACTTTATGCAGAGAACCCTGTTTCAGGTACCGATTTAATCCGTAGTCACGCATGGGCCACGTGGTCCAAAACCAAATCTCAGCATCGCATCGATGCGGCTTACAGCGGCAGTCCCGACTTTAATGAGAGCCGCTTATCATCCACCCATTTCATAGCCCTAAATGCCAATTGGTCTTTAGGCAGCAGCCTTGGTTTTTCCCGGCGCACCTTGCAAACAAAGTCCCTTTTTGAAACTGCTATTCACAGCAGCTACCAAACTAAGACTAACGGTTTCCAAGGCAGTCTGAATTTCGAAAACCAACAAATACATGGGGCTTTGGGGTGGTCGCAATTCCATAAAAACTATATCCTAGGGGCTTATGTAATAAAGGAAGGCCTGCCTTACCACGCCTACGCCTATACCCAAGTTCAGATCGTACCGGGTTACGAGGCAATTTTGCTATTAGGAAGCGGACCGCGGCGTTTGGGGATTTCCATACTGCACAGTTTTAAACACGTGCATCTTCAAATTGGCGGGGCTTGGGTAAGCCCCTTGAATCGGTTTCAAGCATTTTTACAAATACAATACGATGGACAAATATGTGGGGATGGCAGTAGTGGTGGGGATGGTAAATCTATCCGTAAACGCACAAAATAGCGATTGGCAAAACGAATGGCACGAGCAAACGCAGGTTATTTGGGAAAGTCTTGAATGGTCGGCACGATTAAATCTCAATCGTGCCCCCATAGCCGAATTAGAGTCGCAAGGATTTGATTCCAAACAGGCCGTTTGCATGGTCGCGCACCGCGAGCAATGGGGCGATTGGGTTCACGAAAGCGAATTGCAACAATGTGGGGTGACCTTAGATTTTATTCGAGAGAACCGAGCCCAATGGGCCCCGCTTTGGCAACATGCAGGCCATACACATCTGAAGGAAAACGGCAAACGCGGCTTCATCCCCCAACTTAAAACCCAACTTAGCGCACTGCCGGTCCTTAACAACAACAAGGGCCTCAGCCATCACGCCTTAATTCAAGCCAACTGGGGAAGTTGGTCACGCCTGAGTTACCTAACCCAAACCGATGCCGGCGAAAAGCCCGGAGATTACCATACGGCTGCTTGGGAATTCAAAGGCCTAAAAAACCTCCAAAACCTAATTATTGGTCGCTACCAATGGAATTGGAACCAGGGCTTGGTATTTGCCGCTCCGTTTGCTGTAGGGCGCAGCTTCAACATGGGTTCTTGGGTACATAACGAACAACAATTGCGCCCCGCTGTTTCCCAAAATGAGGACCAAGGTCTATGGGGTATTGGAACCTGCCTCAAATTCAAAAAGCAACAGATTTATCTATCAATAGGCGCCGATCGCATAGATACCCGATTGCATCCCGACGGCAGTGCCTTCACACAACGGGCTTACGGCGGATTGCATGTGAGTGATTTGGAGATTTCCAGAAAACACAACAACCTTTTGCAGCAACGTTTTATCGGTTGGCGTAGGCAATTTAATAACCACGCTATTAACCTATCTCATACACGTTACACATACAGCCTACCTCGTATTTACGAAGCGCAGCGCATACCTGCAGAAAGTCTTACTGAATACCAGCATACCTTGCACCGATTTTTAGGGGCGCGTTCACTTTTGAATATCGCCATCAACAACCAGGGACATCGCGCTTATTATGTGGCTTCGGTGTGGAGCATTCACCCGCATTTAGATGTGGCGCTGCGCATTCAGTCTATTTCAAACGAATTTTATGCCCCCGAACGTTCGCCTTATACCCAAAGCGACTATGGGAAAAAAACCACCGAATGGGGTATCGATTACCAACCCATTCCGCAACACCAATTTATACTTCGTTCGCAGTGGCAAAAACCCCAAGGGCGGTTCACCGAAATACAACCTATTGACTATAGAGCGGCTCTTATTTTCCAATATATTTATAAGATTAATAAAACCGACTTGATTCAAGTCCGTTGGAAACAAGCGCAACCCATAGGCCAATCGCAACCCCAACAAATCATTAGCCAAGCCCTGTTTAATGTACAACCAAACTGGCGTTTAAGGGTGCTTTATTTAGGGCAGCAAGACCAAACGCAACTTCCCAAAAGTACCGCGTTCTTATCTCAGATTGGCTATAAAAATGGGCGGATAAATTTTGAAATTTACGCGGCCCATTATTATGCCACAGAGCCCCTTTACATTACCCTACCGTCGGCCCAATTCCCATGGCGTTTGGGAATTTTTAACGGGTCAGGTCGTGCCTTTGGTTTTAGTGTTCGGCAGCGAATACATCCCAAATTACGCTTGCGCTATTCGGTAGATTGGATGCAAAAAACCTTTTTTTCAAACCCGGAAAGCCAAAAGCCCCGTATTTTTGTTCAATTAGAGATATTATGAGCCGCCGCACCCGATTGAGCGTTAACATTAACAAATTTGCCACCATCCGAAACGCAAGGGGTGGCAACAACCCAGACCTTCTCCAAATTGCCCGCGATTGTGAAGCGTTTGGAGCGGAAGGCATTACCGTTCATCCACGTCCCGATGAACGTCACATCCGAAGAAGCGATGTTTATGCCTTGAAAAAATCCGTTAAAACAGAATTTAACATAGAAGGTTATCCCTCGCCTGATTTTATTCAGTTGATACACGACATTAAACCCGATCAGGTAACCTTGGTGCCCGACCCACCAGAGGCGCTAACCTCGAATGCCGGTTGGGATACCCGTAAATATGGCGATTTCCTAAA
>JBIKIM010000180.1:0-3848 GCA_044361605.1 Bacteroidia bacterium
CCTACTATTTGCAATTTTCCGTAAAATAAAAATCCATTTTACGGAAAATTGCAAGTCCAACAGAGTTCAATTTTTGAATATTGCGGATTATATGAAAGTTAGTATCCGGTTTGTTATAACGATGATATTAGTGGGCCTCTTTAGCTCGTGTGCAGAACAATTTAGAGAGATCCGCGGGTCTGAACATAGAGGAAATCCCTTTGGAGGGGGACAATCCCAAAGTAAAAAGAGCCCTACTAAATCCGAACTCCTTCAATCAACTACATCAGTTTATGATGAAACACCCAAATACGCGCCCATTCAAATGCGTTGCGACACAATCAGTATCTGCAACACCACAGCCATTTCGAAGGTTACTTCAAAAACCAATCGTATCCAAAATCAGTCCGATTTAGGAGAAAAATCAGCACCGACAAAAGTGATTAGTATCCTTCCCTCCTTAAAAAAGGGGTGGAATAAGTACGTCATAAACCCAAACAAGAAACAAGACAAAGCGGGTAGCAATAAAAGCAAGGGTAATATTTATATGACCTTACTGGGTATTTTTGGATTGATTGGCTCTGTAATTCTGTTTCTATTTTCATCTTTATACGCTCTATTGGAAGAGACTTCGCTTATTTTAGCTGTTTTTGGTTTAGAAGGTCCGTTTTTGTTAGATTTGATTGTTATAATAATGGGCTTTGCTTCAAGTATTTGGATAATTTCAAATCCACCTGAAGATATGTCGAACTTGAACGCACTCCAGATTTTAACTATACTATTTTCGGCTCTTAACAGTTTATTACCATTAATATTACTTTTAGGACTAATATATCTCGATATTTAAACCGAATTAATCCAAACCATCCGAATCTAGATTCAAGCCTTTTTCCAATTCATTAAACTTTGCTATCATCGTGGCATTGCCACGGGTTAGCTTCTTGATGCTTAGATCATCGGCTTTGTTATTCGCCAAACGCAGGTTGTTTTCTGATGACAATAGGGCCTCTTTGGTTTTTTGAAGATGGTCTATGGTTTTATCAATTTCGTCAATGGCCGTTTTGAACTTTTTACTGGCCAATTCATAATTGCGCGCAAATCCTTCTTTGAACGTATTCACATTATCTTCAAAATTGGTGATGTCAATATTTTGATTGCGCATGAGGGCGAGTTCGGCCTTGTACTTAAGCGAATTCATGGCCGCATTGCGCAATAAAGTAATAATAGGAATGAAAAATTGAGGGCGCACCACATACATTTTCGGGAACCTGTACCCTACGTCTAAAATCCCGGTATTGTAAAGCTCATTATCGGCTTCTAACAATGACACCAATACGGCATATTCGCATTTTTTCTCGGTGCGATCTTTGTCTAATTCTTTAAAAAAGTCTTCATTCCTTTTTTTACTGGCCGTAGCATCGCCTTCGTTTTTCATTTCAAACATAATTGAAATGATTTCATTCCCGGCATCGTCGTGTTCACGAAAAATGAAATCACCTTTGCTGCCAGATTTCGCATCGTTATCCTTCTCAAAATACGCATTTTGGAAAGCGGTAGCTCGAAGCGTATTGAATTCATTTTCACAATGTTGCTCCAGCGTTTCCCCTACCATTTTAGTTGATAGCTTGAGCTTCATTTCTTTTCTTAGGGCAATCTCCTCGTCTTTGTGTTTGATGATTGCATCTTTTTCTTTTAGTTCGGCCGCGAATTTTTCGGATAACGATATTTTAAGCAATTCTTTTTCAGTCTCTTTCATTTGAACCGAATTATTCAGGTCATCCCGTTCCTTTTCAATTCGCTTCGTTGCCTCATTTACCGCTAATGTTTTCACCAATTCGGCATTATCAATTTTAGCTTTTAGCTCGGCAAGCAAATTTTCTTTTTCTGCTAATTTCTGCTGAAGCTCAAGGGCTTTTTCCGCTTTTAAATTGACAAGTTCCTGTTCTTTCTTAGAAAATTGCACCTGCCAATTATTTTGAATATTAGCCTCCGCAAGTTTCACTGCACTCACTTTTTCTTTTTCAGCAAGTGCCAAGCGATTGGAAATTTCTTCCTCAAACTGATGATCGCGTACCTGTTTGAGCATATCGGCAAAGCCGGATTCATCCACTTTAAACGCTTTCTGACAATTGGGGCAAATTATTTCGTTCATATCTATAGTCTGTTAATAATCAAGGTCGAATGAATGCGGCTTTCAAGGCGTTTCTATTTACGAAAAACCCATATCTTCAATCATTTTGTTTGGCTAAGTTACGCTATTCGTTTTATAATATAATAGGAGTTATAATTTGAATATGTTCTAAAACACCTCACTCTCTCTTACGTGTTTCATTCGCAATGTGGCGTTGCCAACGTTATACGCGTAAACCGCCGCGGGCATGAAGGAAATGCTTACGTTATCGATGGTTTTGGTGAGGGTTTGATCAATCGTGGTAACTAAAGCCCGCGATAGTTTGTGTTGGGCGCAAAATTGCAGCAAGCTTTTCAATTCCTTTGTGTGTGTGGTGTACCTATTGCTCCATTTGATTTCCGCCGCCCATAAAGGCGCAAAGCGGCTATCGTCGACGAGCACCATATCAACCTCCCCCTCTGCTCTCCCTTCTTTCCAATGCGCATAGGTAAGATTTAACTTTTCTTGGTGCATCCACTGCGATACCAATACCGTTTCTACCATATTCCCCATCTCATCGTCGGATTCATTCACAGGCGAAAACAAAGCTGTTCGCAATGAAGGATTCGTTAAATACACTTTAAAACTAGTCACGCGCTTCAAGCGTTTCGCGTTCAAATCCACCTTGTTCAACACCTTTATCAAAAAAGCCGCCTCAAAATATTCCAAATAACGCTTCAGTGTTTCCTTCTGGATGCCACTTTGTTTGGACATGGTTTCATAGGAAAACTCATTGCCTGTATTATAGGCGATGTACGTGAAAAAGCGATTCAGCTCCTGTACATCTCGAATTCCATACAAACTGGGTAAATCGCGCAGCAACACTTTATCTACGATGTCACTTTTGATGTAGCGACTCATATCGTTTCGAATTTTTTCCGATAACACCACTTCGGGATATCCCCCAAAATTCAAATACTGCTGAAATTCCTTATTTAAGGATTTGATGTCGTGCGTTAATTTATATTCTGGGGGAATTCCCCCGTAGCTCGCCTTAGGATCTTTAATCAAATGATTCATTTCCTTCAAGTGGATGAATTCTTGGAACGTTAAAGGAGGTAGCATAAAATCGGTAAACCGACCGGCTCCGCTTTCCGTACTGTGCCACTTCAACGCCGCCGCTGCAGAACCCGAAGCTACAAATTTCGTTTCAGGATACGAGTCTACTAATACCTTCAAATGCCGTTCCCAATCTTTGAGGTATTGTATCTCATCAAAAAATACATAACAGCCCGATAGGGACTCCAAACCTAAGGAGAGCTTGCATAAATCCAAAAGATCTTCCAACCCTAAATTCACATATAAGGGATTGTCCATGCCTATAAAGAATATCTTTTGAGACTCAATACCACTCTCTAATAAACGCTCAATGCTATGAAACAACATAACCGTTTTGCCTACGCGCCTGGGACCCATCAATATGACAGCCCTGCGCACTTGGGTTTCTTCAACAAAAGGAAAGAACAGGTCGAAATACAAACGCCTGCGCATATTCCAATAAAAAGAGGCAATGTGCTTGGTAAGCCACCACGTATTCTCAAACCGCAAACGTTCGGTTATTTTATGTGTAGGAATAAGCGTTAAATGGTTCATAATTCAACTTATTCCAACAAAAATATGCGAAATAAACCACATACACATTGCTTATTATGTACAAAAATGTAAAAATAAGCAATTTTAACAGCTAAAAATGATCTAA
>JBIKIM010000181.1:0-3839 GCA_044361605.1 Bacteroidia bacterium
ATAAAACGCCGCATCGCGGGCATGAAAATACGGACGCTTTTCAAACTGCTTATACCCCGGCTCGTGTTCTTCGTCGATAACAATCAACCCCAAATTGCAAAAAGGCGCAAAAATGGCACTTCTAGTCCCCAACAGCACCTGAATACGGCCGCTTCTAATTTCCTGATACAATTCGGTGCGCTCCGATACCGAATAATAATGGTGCCAAACACCCATCGGCACATCCAAATACTGACTAATTCGATCGACAAGATTTTCGGTAAGGGCTACTTCTGGAACTAAAAAAAGAACTTGTTTACCGGCTTTAATTTGTGCTTTGGCGGCTTCGATGTACAATAACGTTTTGCCCGAACCGGTAACGCCAAACAGCAACACGGGCTTGTTCAATTCAAATCCTTCGAATATCGACTCGCGGGCTTTGGCCTGCGCCGCATTGAGGGTGTAAGCGCCGCCTTGTCCATCGGTTTGCACAAATCGGGCCACTTGCTCTTCAAACACCCGCAACAACCCTTTAGATTGCAAGGATTTAACCACGGAACGTTCGGTTTTATATTCCTTGAGGAAATCGCCTAACACCTGTGGCTTCATTCCTTTTCCCAAAAGTCCTAAAATCGCATTGAACTGTTTAGGGGCTTTTTTCTCTAAGGCATTGAGGGCGTCGTTGGCGGCATCGTTATCGAGCCATAAATCGTTCAACTCGACCATCGATACCCGCTTGGGTTTATAATTTTCGCGTAATTCTTCTTCCATGCAAATAACGCCACGGAGGTACATCGTTTTCACGATTTTCATTACGCTTTTCTGATTCAATAATTGCTGAATGTCTTCTACTTTAACACTTTTTTGTTGCAGCAACAATCCTAAAATTTGATTTTCTTTGGGATCCAACAAAGCCAATTCTTCGGGATCAAAGGCTGGATGCAGGGTGATTTTGGTTTGTGATTGTACCCGAAATCCCGCGGGAAGGGCTACCTGCATTACGTCTCCCAAGTGCGCCATATAATACCGTGCCATCCACTCCCAGAACTCGCGTTGCGGACGTTCTACGAGTACCTCATCGTCTAAAATTTCGGTTATATAGTGGGCTTGGTAACCCTCGGGCGCTTGCTCCGACAAGGACCAAATGATACCGGAGTAAACCTTTTTAACACCGAAAGGCACCGCCACCCGAAGTCCGGGTACCATTAATTCGTTCCACTCGTAGGGCACCCTATAGGTATACAGCTTTGGCAGAGGCAAAGGCAGCAAGACTTCGGCAAATAGGGTTATTCTTTCCGTCACGGAAAACAAATTTACGGGTTCCACCGCCATCAAAAAAACGACTTAGGGTGTTATCACGTCATAAACAAAAAATAATACGTAGCGGTAAATAATCAGGGCTAGTAGCGCCCCGAAATAAAACAGCACGACACTTTTTTGTAAACGCAACATCCATTTGAGCTGGTCCGCACGTTTCAGGCGTTGCCAAAGGGTGGTATTTAAGAAGGTTAAGAATAATCCAATCCCCGTTATTTTGAGGACATCGTGAACCGTTTCTAGTTGCCACACCGCGATGCCTACCAATAGCGAGGCAACGGCGGCAATGATCCATGCCAGGCGCTTGCTGCCTTCCTGACCGGCCACGATACTCACGGTGCGATATCCAAAAATCAAATTTCCTCGGTCACCGGCTAAATCTTTCATGATATCTTTTACCAGTAACACGACCAATAAACCCACAAAATACCATCCCAATTGGGGCACTTCAAAAGAAAAATGAATCCAAATGGCCACCAGCGGCGCGAGGGTTAAAACCGACGCACTGAGCTCGCGCAGCAACGCGATTTTTTGCATTTTATGCGAATAAAACCAACCAAAAAATTGGAACAAAATGAAATAAATCGCCACTTTACTTGATGCAAAAAACGCAAATAACAAGCCCAACGTATTTAAAACGATATACATATTGGCAAGCTGTCCGGTTCCTATGGCGCGACTCATCAAGGCCATATTGGACTTATTGACCCAATCTTTGTCGAGATCGTAAAAGGAGTTAATGATAAAGATCGCGGCAACAGTAAAAACGGTCGCCAGGGCCATACTGTGCACGGTGGTATCGGTAAGAAACTGCCAAAAGGCCATTTTCTTGTCGCTCCCATTTTTAACCAATAAAATATAGGCCGCGAGTAAGTATTGCGAAATAACAAGCAGAATGAGGTTGTACCAGCGCACCACCCCGAGAAAATAAATAAAGCGCAATACGGAACGATGGCCTACTAAGGACATGGTCACATTTTATAGATAACCTGTAAGCTGTGCTCTTTGAGCATATTTTGTGCACGGTCTAAATCTTCGGTAAAGCCCAGCACATATCCACCGCCGCCACTGCCACACAACTTCAAATAATAGGCATTGGTTTCAATGCCATTGCGCCATACTTCTTCTATTTTTTGGGGAATCATGGGCTGGAAGTTCGCCAAGAATAGCTTAGAGATTTCTTTAACCGAGACAAACAGGGGCTTCATTTCTCCTTTTAGGAAATGCTTTACGGCCGAATCGTTGTGTTTATTGAGTTCGGTACGCACCATATTGCGGAATCCTTCTTCTTTGAGGCGCTCCAGGAATATCTCTACCAATCCTTTGGTTTTACCTGGGGCACCGGTATTCATCAAAAATATAGCTCCCTTGCCTTCTGCGTTTTGAACGGGTAAACCCACGGTATCTAAACGGCCCTTGCCTTTAATGATGATGGGCAAATTCAAATAGCAGATTAAAGGATCGAGTCCAGAACTCTTACCGTGGAAATAACTTTCCATCAGCGAAAGCACGTGCTTCAACTCATTAAGGTTATCACCGATCATGATATCTTCGGCGGTTATGGGATTGACCGTATACGAAGCGTATAGGGCGGCTACCAAAGCACCTGAAGAACCCACTCCAAAACCCTGAGGAATGCTGCTGTCGAAAAACAACCCATTTTCAAGGTTCGTTTCCAAACGCGGAAAGTCAAACTTGCAGGGTAATTCTCCCAAAAATTGCATTTTTTTCAAATGCGCCACATACTTGGCGATGCTTTTCGTAGACCGAATTTGGTCTTCGGTTGGCTCCCCTTTCGGCGTGCCAAACTTCCCCTGAAAATGATTAAAAGGAATGCTCAGACCCATGGAATCTTCAATGATTCCGTACTCACCGAAGAGTAAAATTTTGGCGTAAAATAGCGATTCGTTGATCATGTTTAACGTTTTTCCGGGCTGCCACCTGTTGCGCTGCGAAGATACAATCCGTTTTGACAGTATACTAACAATCGGCTGTCTATAAAGTTTTGAATTTGAGCTTGATAGCGTGAATCGTACAATACATGTACATTGGCACCGGCATCTAAGGTAAAGCAAATGGGCAATTGCGTTTCGCGCCTGAATTGCCAAATTTCTTGAATGACCGAAAGCGTATGGGGCCGCATGAGCATGTAATAGGGTATCGACGACATCATCATGGCGTGCAATTGCAGCGCTTCTGATTCTACTATGGCAATAAAACGGGCTACTTCGCCGCTGCGCAGTACCTGCAGCAATTCGTTGAGGTTGTTTTGCGCTTGTTGAAAGCGGGCTTGGGCATAGGCGTGTTCGCTTAATAAGGCGTGTCCGTCGGTGCTACTTACCGACTTTTCACCTGAATCTACAATCATAACCGCGTCTGTCCACTGGCTTAAATCGGCGTGAATGATTTCGTTGAAAGGAACGGCATATTCGTCAGAAGCCGCCGCAAATGCGGTTGTTTGTCCCCAAATAGCCGGGGCTGCATACACACTTCTAGAGGCGCTTCCGCTACCCAAACGGGCACAGTAGCTGGCTTTTTGCGGA
>JBIKIM010000182.1:0-3804 GCA_044361605.1 Bacteroidia bacterium
CATGTATTTTAAATCGTCCTCCTCGTAATACCTAATATTGGTATCCGTTCGCTTTGGAACTAACATTCCATAACGCTGTTCCCATACCCGAATCGTGAATGCTTTGATTCCGGTGATGTTCTCAACATCTTTGATAAAGTACTTGTCACGAAAATCTTTCTTTGATTTCCGCGTTACGCGACTTTTTTTGGTTTCGTTTGTTATACTCTCAGAGCTATTAACCATTTTTCAATGAATATACTTATTACCGGTTCGTCCGGACTCATTGGCACCACTCTTAAACATCGGCTGTCAACCTTAGGTCACCGCGTTTTTGCGTTGGTACATACTGATAACAAAGCAAATGCCCAAAAAGATTTAACTTGGTCAATAAAAAATGATTATGTCCGATTTCCTCCCGATTTTTCGGTCGATATCGTGATTCATTTGGCCGGAGCTAATATTGCTAAACCTTGGACGCCCGCGCACAAGAAGGACATTATGGAAAGTCGCGATGCCGGCACCCAGCTGTTGGTAAGAGAAATTATTAAACAATCAATCCAGCCCCGGCTGTTCATCAGCACCAGCGCCATTGGTTTGTACCCAGACCCTTCTGTTCAAATAACTAATGAAGACGGACCTATAGGCAGCGGCTTTTTAAGCGATGTTTGTCAACGGTGGGAAGCCGCCCTAACGCCGTTAAAGGCCGCGAATATTGCGGTTGGAATTGTGCGCGTAGGATTGGTCCTCAGCACAGACGGGGGTGTATATCCGGTTGCCGCTAAGACCCGCAAACTCGGTATTGTACCCGTTACCGGCAGCTATGAAAACCAATGGAGCTGGATACACATTTTCGACTTGGTAAGTATTTTCATTGCATTGGCCGAAGAAAAACTACCCATTGGTACCTATAATGGCGTAGCGCCCAATGCCGTAAGTCAACGTGAATTCGCCGACGCTTTAATCAGACAAACCAAAAAAGCCCGTCAGCTAATATTGCCAATCGCCTTCAAACCGCTAATTCCCGCCTTTTTGCTTCGAATGGTATTGGGCGAACGAAGTGTTTTGGCACTTACCTCACAACATATTGTTTCATCGAAATTACCGGTTGACATGTTCGATTTTAAAACAATCGATGAAGCCTTGGAGGATTTAGTACATGGGTAAGTTTGTATACTTTTGGTTCCGTCGCGATCTAAGAGAAACCGATAATCACGGCTTGTATGCCGCCTTACAATCTGGTGTTGCGGTGCGACCTGTATTTATTTTTGACCGAGACATACTCGACAAATTAACGAATAAATCCGACGCGCGTGTGAGTTACTTGCATGAAGAATTGCAGTCTCTTAAATCGCGTTTCCAAGCTTACGGTTCAGACCTTGAAATTCATTACGGCCGCGCCACAGAAGTATGGCAGCAATTACTAAAAGAACAGCCACAAGCGGTATATGTGAATGAAGATTATGAGCCCTACGCCCTGAAGCGAGATGCCGCAATACAAAGTCAGTGTGTGGCATTGGATATACCCATGCACTTCTTTAAGGACCAAGTGATTTTTGCCAAGAATGAAGTGGTTAAAGACGATGGTAAACCGTATACGGTTTTTACCCCGTACATGAAGAAATGGAAAATAGCATTAACCGCTAATCCCATCCAATTCTATCCATCGGAAGCGCATTTGGATCAATTAGAGTCTTGCGCCGTAAAAACCGCTCCTACCCTTACCGAAATGGGATTTACCTCAAGTCCGATCTTATTTCCCCCAAAAGAAATCAATCAGAGTCGCATAAAAAATTACGAATCGCAGCGCGACATACCTTCAATTGCAGGCACGAGCCGTTTATCGCTTCACTTTCGATTTGGCACTATCTCTATTCGGGAGAAATTCCTGAAGGGCTATTCCCTGTCTGAAAAATGGATCAACGAACTTATTTGGCGGGAGTTTTACATGCAAATATTATGGCATTTTCCGCATGTTACCCAGGGTTCGTTCAAGCCCAAATACGACCAGATCCAATGGCGCAACAACGAGGCCGAATTTGAAAAATGGAAAGCCGGAAAAACCGGATATCCCATGGTCGATGCCGGAATGCGCGAGCTCAATACGACGGGATTCATGCACAACAGAGTCCGCATGGTCGTAGCGAGTTTTTTGACCAAGCATTTGCTCATCGATTGGCGTTGGGGCGAATCGTATTTTGCAGAGAAACTTTTAGATTTTGAATTGGCGAGTAACAACGGTGGATGGCAATGGGCGGCAGGAAGTGGCGTGGATGCCGCACCTTATTTCAGGGTTTTTAATCCGCAGTCTCAACTCGAAAAATTCGATCCCGAATTTAAATACGTTCGAACG
This sequence comes from Bacteroidia bacterium, assembly GCA_044361605.1. Classification (GTDB taxonomy): domain Bacteria; phylum Bacteroidota; class Bacteroidia; order NS11-12g; family UBA955; genus VMCP01. Next base: position 2,333 of record JBIKIM010000182.1, read on the forward strand.
TGGGTCCCCGAATTTGGAACCCCCTTATATCCGGCTCCTATGGTCGATCATAAGATGGCCCGTGAAAGGTGCTTGAGTAGTTATAAGGAAGCCCTTAGTGAATTATGAATGGTGAATTATGAATGGTGAATTATAAATGGTGAACTGATTAATTCATAATTCACCATTCATAACTCATAATTCTTTTTATTACTTCGATTTAAGCAGGTAAGCCTTTATGTACGGCCATAAATCACCGTCCATCACGTTTTGTACGTTGCTAGTTTCTACTTCTGTGCGCACATCCTTGATGAGTTTATAGGGATGAAAAACGTAGTTACGAATTTGAGAACCCCATTCGATTTTCATCTTGCCGGCTTCAATGAGATCACGCGCGGCATTCCGCTTTTGAAGTTCCATCTCGTATAAGCGCGATTTCATGATTTGCATGGCGCGCTCTCGGTTGCCCAACTGACTGCGATCGGCCTGACATATTACCACGATTCCTGTAGGAATGTGGGTCAACTGTACTTTGGTTTCTACCTTGTTTACGTTCTGTCCGCCTGCACCCCCACTTCGCGAGGTATGAAAGTCAATATCAGACGCTTTAATTTCAATTTCAATGGTATCATCGGCCAGCGGATACACATATACCGAAGCGAACGACGTATGCCTGCGTGCACTGCTATCGAAAGGTGAGATCCGCACCATTCGATGCACACCATTCTCTCCTTTCATATAACCGAATGCAAAAGGACCGTTTATTTCAATAGAAATACTCTTGATCCCGGCAACTTCCCCGTCTTGTCTGTCGAGTTCCGTAACCTTGAATCCATTTTTCTCTGCCCACATGAGATACATGCGCGACAGTATTTGGGCCCAGTCACAGCTTTCTGTACCACCGGCGCCGGCGTTTATTTCCAATACGCAACCCAAAGCATCTTCTTCGGACTGCAGCATGTTCTTAAACTCTAAATTTTCGACATCGGTAACGGTGTTTTTATACAACTCATGAACCTCCTCGGGGGTGGCTTCACCCATCTCGGCAAATTCGCTTAAGATGTCTAAGTCGCTAAGAGAATCCAAAATGCGTTGATACGCATCGGTCCAAATCTTCTTGTCTTTAATTTTACGTAAGTGGGCCTCGGCCTTTTTGGAGTCGTTCCAAAAATTAGGATCGAGTGTTTGTTCCTCTTCGTCGGCGATTTCGGCTAATTTGCGATCGACGTCAAAGATACCTCCCCAAAGCCTTAGCGCGGCTCCTTATATCCTTCAAATGCTCTTGATTCATAGCTGCAAAGATACGAATTGTTAATGGTCAATTATGAATGGTGAATTATGAATGTTGGATAGTGCATTATGTAATTAAGGATTGTTTATATCATTCAAAAACGGATATTTTTCTCGAAAGCGGTACATGGGGCTGGCTTCCAAAATTTGGTGAATGAGCACTTCTTTATTTTCGATTGGTCCCACCAGATGAGATCCGAGGT
>JBIKIM010000183.1:0-3788 GCA_044361605.1 Bacteroidia bacterium
ACGGGCCCAAGGCCATCTTAAAGCGATTGCAGGATTTGAGCGCCACCTAGGATATTGCCTTGGCTAAACGAACCAACTATAACCAAAACCCAGTTACGGGCCCAAGGCCATCTTAAAGCGATTGCAAGATTTGAGCGCCACCTAGGGTTTTGCCTCGGCCATTCGGACCCAATTCATGAGCAACGTTTTCCCCTGAGGCGTTAACACGCTTTCAGGATGAAATTGAATTCCCCAAAAAGGACGGTTACTATGCCTAAATGCCATTATTTGGCCAATAGCATCGCGCATTAATATCCTGAGATCTGCTGGGGCATTCGTGCCTTCGTTTAGAATAAGAGAATGGTACCGACCCACACACATAGGCGAATCCAATCCGCAGAAAATATCGATTCCCTCATGAAATAAAGTAGATGCTTTTCCATGCATGGGGAAAGCGGCCCGTTGCACCTGCAAACCCAAAAGCTGTCCCAACGCTTGATGTCCCAAACAAACCCCTAATATGGGTTTATTTAACGCCATACACGCGCGCATGAAATCCAAAAGGCATCCAGATTCTTCAGGTGAATTTGGACCCGGCCCAACCACTAGGGCCTCAAATTGTACCAATTGAAAATCAAAATCTACCGCTGTTTCTTGATTTATTACAAAAATTTCTACTCCAATTTCTTGCAAATAATGCACCAAATTAAAGGTGAAACTGTCGTAGTTATCGAAAAATAGAATTCTCAAAGACTGAACTTTTTACTAATACCGGCCTGAAATTCCTTGAGATAAAAAGGCTCAAAATACGCCACCGACACGTATTCCTCGGCACGCCATTTTTGAAGCGCCAACGAAACCAATTGTGGGGCGTACGGACCTTCTTCGCAAGCAACACCCTGGGCGCCTAGCAACGCAACGGCCTTTGTATTTGCATTGCCCACAAACAGATCCAAATCCGTATCAATCTCCCACAATCCCGATGTGATAATTTGTGCCTCAACCGGAGTTAAACCCTTATTACGGCTATATATTTGGACATAAACTTCGTCGCGGCGCGCATCAATCATGGCAAAACAACGTTCCTTCGAGGGGAACGATTGTAGGGCCCACTGACCCAGCGCTTGCAAACCAGGTACTGCAATTAATGGAATCTGTAAACCAAAACACAAGCCCTTAACTAAGCTCGTGCCAATGCGCAAGCCGGTATAACTACCTGGCCCTTCATTCAACGCTACGGCCAATAATACGCCCTTAGTTTCCGATATAAAATCCAAGGCCTCTTGAATAAAAACAGGCAAGCATTCGGCATGGGATTTCTCATGCTCCGACATTCTTTGGAATACAATATGTCCATCCGCATTCACCAAACACAGTGAAGGGGTTCCCGCAGACGATTCTAAAACCAAAAGCATACGCGCAAAGGTACATTAGTTTCACGTATCATTTGATTTCCCCAAGCGCAATAGAAACCCTATTTTAATTGAATATACCTACCTTTGCAAGCAATAAAAGATTATGAAAGACGTATATATCGTAGGCGCCAAACGCACTCCCCTTGGAAGTTTTAACGGATCTTTATCTACCGTATCAGCAACCCAATTAGGTGCTGTTGCGATTAAAGCCGCATTACAGCAAGCCGGTATCAATCCCGAATTGGTACAAGAAGTCCTTATGGGAAATGTATTGCAAGCCGGTGTTGGTCAAGCCCCCGCCCGTCAAGCCTCTAAATTTGCGGGCATCCCCGATAACGTACCCGCCACTACCATCAATAAAGTTTGTGCCAGCGGCATGAAAGCTATAGCCTTAGGCATGCAGAGCATTCAATTGGGCTACGCCGATATCGTTGTAGCAGGAGGTATGGAAAACATGAGCTTAACCCCCCATTACCTACCCAATAGCCGCAGCGGTTACCGCTATGGAAATTTCCAAGCCATTGATGGCATCGTGCACGACGGACTTACCGATGTTTATTCCAATGGATTGATGGGTGTTTGTGCCGAAACCTGCGCTACCGAACACCATTTTAGCCGCGAAGATCAAGACACATTTGCCATTGAAAGCTATACCCGCTCCGCTAAAGCATGGTCTGAAGGCCGCTTTAACTCAGAAATAGCCCCCGTTACCATCAGTACCAAAAAAGGCGATATCGTTATCAATGAAGACGAAGAGTTCAAAAATGTTCGCTTCGATAAAATCCCTGAACTCCGACCTGTTTTCAAAAAAGACGGTACGGTTACCGCTGCCAACGCCTCTACCATTAACGACGGAGCGGCAGCTGTAATTCTCGTAAGTGGAGAGAAATTAAAAGAACTTGGTCTTACCCCATTGGCAAAAATAATAGGAACCGCCGATGCCGAACAAGACCCAGAATGGTTCACCACCACCCCTGCATTAGCGATGCCTATTGCCGCAAAACGCGCGGGTGTTGCCATAGAAAACCTCGATGCCGTAGAACTCAATGAGGCCTTCGCCGTTGTTGGACTTGCCAATATGAAGTTATTAAACCTCGATCCCGCCAAGGTCAATATTAATGGTGGAGCCGTTTCTCTTGGTCACCCATTAGGAGCCTCTGGCGCCCGCATTATTGTTACCCTCATTAATGTACTGAAACAACAAAATGGCAAAATTGGTGGAGCCGCCATTTGCAACGGTGGCGGTGGCGCTTCCGCAATGATTATTGAGAATTGTTAAAATATCGGAGGTAAATCCACGTTTTTATCACGTAATGATTCCCAAAATCGTGATTCCTAAAATCCTTTTAATTTTGATGGGAGGCCTATTCCTAGGCCTCCCCAAAATTGCTTGGACACAAACGGACATTACACCGGTGCGTTGTGAAGAAATTATTCTTCAAATAAATGATATCCCGCTTAGAATGGATACCACCAACGAAGCCAAAATCAATACGGCCCGTTTTATACAAGAAACCCTCATGGATGCGTTACAACATCCCGAGTCTTGGGATTATCCCTTCGAGGCCCTGAAATTCTCAACAATCCCCATTGCCTCTCATCCCAAAGCCAATGTGCGCATTTTCACCTTCAATGTAATCCTCAACGATGGCGTTTTTCATCAATACGGGGTCATCCAACACAAAAAGCGCAAGGAACTAAAAACCTACGCGCTACTCGATACGGCCCAAAAACTACCCGAACGATACACCGAACCCGAACTTAGTATTGACCAATGGATAGGATGCATCTACTATCAATTGCAACCCTTTAAAATTGGCAAAATACAGACGTATATGCTCTTTGGATTCGACGGACATAACAAAAACTCGAACCGTTCTATCTTAGACGTATTATACTTTGATGGGGATGAACCTTATTTTGGGTACGAATTATTTCGCAGCAGCGAAGAAGACCCAACACCCGAACCCCGTGAAATTTTTGAATACCACAAATCGGCCAAGTTAATCCTGCGATACCAAGAAGAAGGCCAACATATCGTAATGGAAGACCTTGTTCCCTCCGGTCCACAATTCAAAGGAAATCCATATTTCTATATCCCTTCGGGCGATTACCACGCTTATTTTCAAGAAGGCAAAACATGGGTCAAAAAAGTACTCACCGACGATTTGCCCTTCGCCACACGTATTACGATCGACGTAGACGAAATTAAGAAAGATATTCCCCGATAACAGACATCTTCAAGGCACTTTCCTGCCATTCCCGATCTGCTGCGCTCTCTTTATTGATACCACAACCCGCGAGCAATCGAATGCCATCCGTGCCTATTTCGGCACAACGCAAATTTACATTGCTCAAAAAACGATCGCCCTGTTGAACACCCATAAAACCGGC
>JBIKIM010000184.1:0-3779 GCA_044361605.1 Bacteroidia bacterium
GTTTTAAATATTAACAATTACCGCGATTTAAACAGCGATAAAAAAAGTGGCAAGCGAACTTTGGCGGTCAGCATTGGTCCTAAAGCAACCTTGCAGTACCAACGATTTTTACTCATTTTAGGGTTTGCTGGCTTGTTTGGTTCTTTGGCGTATGACTTATACCAATTGTTGAAACTTGGTTCCTCAACTTATTCTATTGAAATGCTTTTACTTTTTGGTGTTTTTTCTCCTTCGGCCGTTTTTTTATCGCGTTACTATTCAGAAATGCGCGCATTAAAACCCGGCGAACGGGATGCATTGAACCTACAATTGAAGCGTGTTTCTTTGACTATACTCATTTTGTGTGTGATTCATTTTGGACTTTCATTTTACGTTACCTCCCTTTTCAGATAGTTCGGTGAAGGTCTATATTTCCCACTCTCATCCGAACCCTCTTTATCCTTGCCTGGTAGTTGGTCGGTTTGTGTTTTTCAATAATGGCCCATTTTAATGATTCTCAGCAGCGAAACACGCGTATTGCAATTCATTAAGCCCGCAAAAACCTCACGCGGCGCATATACCAACAAACAGGTTCTGAACCTTCAATTGACAACCGATACCGGCACCTACGAGGCCGAGGTTGCCCCACTTGCCGATTTAAGTACAGACGGACATTTAAATTTGCAGGAGGTCATCGCGCCATTTTTGGAATACCCCCATGATATGAATTCTTTAATGGAGCTCTTGGAATTCTGCGAACCCTACCCTTCGCTCCGTTTCGGTATTTACACCCTTATTAAAAAAGTACAATCCCGCAACGCTATTTGGGTCAATTCCGCTTTCACTCGAAAAGAAAAACCCTTGCCCATAAACGGTTTGGTTTGGATGAATGACATTGAATCGATGGAACAAGAAGCCAATAGCAAGGTGGCCGCGGGTTTTAATTGCATCAAATTTAAAGTGGGTGCTCTCGACTTTGACTCCGAATGCCGACTTCTTGAACGTTTCCGCAAAAGCCACCGTTACGAATCCATTGAAATACGCTTGGATGCAAACGGTGCTTTTCCAAACGACGATGCTCTTTCCATGCTTAAAGATCTTTCTCGGTTTCATATTCATTCCATCGAGCAACCCATAGCCGTGAAACAAGAAGACGCCATGGCTCGGTTGTGTCGCGAAGGCGCGATTGCTATTGCCTTAGACGAAGAGTTAATTGGTGTTCCATTGAAAGACGCAGCGAAATTATTGCGGACTTTAAAACCGGCCTATTTGATTTTAAAACCAACCTTAATTGGCGGTTTTGACCGTTGTGATGATTGGATACGCGAAGCGTCAAAGTATGACATTAATTGGTGGAGCACCTCTGCTCTGGAAGGTAATATTGGTCTTTTCGATATTGCCCAATGGGTTTCGTCTTACCCAATTACACGCCCGCAAGGACTTGGTACAGGGTCGCTTTTCGTGACCAACTTCCCCCAAAATACCCGAGTAGAAAACGGATATTTGCATCGATTATGAGTAATTTCCCCATCGCATTCATAGACCAACTGAAAACCCTTTTTTCAGAACAAGAGTCGCAAAACATACTCGAGTCGCTGGAAGAAACCGCCCCGGTTTCGATCCGTTGTAACCCGCATTTTAAGGGAAACCTAGCGGTTTCACATGAAAACATAACTCAAAATAATCGCGGCTACTTTTTAAACGAACGACCTGTTTTTACGGCAGATCCGGCGTTTCACGCAGGACTATACTATCCACAAGAAGCCAACTCCATGTGGATTGGTGCCGTTTTTAGCTTTCTAAGATCCCGTTATTTTGATTCCGACCAAGCGCTTCTGATTTTAGATTTGTGTGCCGCACCTGGCGGAAAAACAACCGACATTTCTGCGCGTATGGAAGCAGATGACTTGTTGGTGGCCAATGAAATTATATCGAATCGGAATGCTATTTTGTTCGAAAATATTTGCAAATGGGGCCTTGCCAACACAGTAATTACCAAGGCCGATGCGCATAAATTCGGAGAAAAAGGTCCTTTATTCGATCTCATATTTTGCGATGCGCCCTGTTCCGGAGAAGGCATGTTCCGCAAAGACCGAACTGCGGTTACAGAATGGAGTCCCGACAATGTAAGCTTATGCACACAAAGGCAGCAACGCATCGTTTTTGATGTGTGGAATGCCTTAAAGCCCGGCGGATTTATGGTTTACAGTACGTGTACGTTTAACCGAGCCGAAAACGAAGACAACATTCAGCATTTTTGTGCGCAGATGGGCGCTACTATTGTCGCTTTTGAACATGAGCACCAATCCAATTTGGTAGAAATCGAACCCCACATGTATCGATGTTTGCCGCATAAATCGCCAGGAGAAGGTTTGTTTTTTTGCATTTTGCAAAAGCCCGATGGCGATTTTAATCGTGAAATGAAGGAAACTTCCCCCAAAAGGAAAACAAAAGCGAATGTTCAGAACGGACTGGAATTTGAAGGTTTCACGACAATTGGCAAGGGAGAAGAAAGTTATTTGCTGAGGGGAAGCCGAAATGAAGCCCTAATTCAGAATTTACCCGGATTGGTGCACCCCGGCATCCCTATCGGATCGGTTTTTAACGGAAAATGGAAAGCACATCCGGCGATTGGCCTACTGAAGGATGTCAATTTTGGTCTCGAACGGGTTCAATTAGACGACGCAGCGTGTATGCAATACCTAAAACGCGAATTCATACCGTTGTCGGGCGTACCGACAGGTTCTGTACTTGTTGACTGGAATGGACACTGTCTAGGGACCGCTAATGCGGTTAAAAATGGCTTGAACAACCTACTTCCCATGGAATGGCGGGTGCGCGGCAACTTTACCGCACATAGCATTGTGGAGCTAATTTAATAAAACCCTTGAAGAAGGTGGTATCTTCGTATTGTGATTGATTTTAATCGTTTTGAATTAAGCAATGGCTTGCGGGTAATTCACCAATACGACCCCAATGTATCCACGGTTGTTTTAAACACCCTTTATAACGTAGGCGCTCGAGATGAATCGCCAGAACGAACCGGTTTTGCGCATTTGTTTGAGCATTTAATGTTTGCTGGAAGTCGCAATGTTGCTTCATTTGATAAAGAAATTGAAGGCGCTGGCGGACAAAACAACGCGTTCACCAATAACGAATTCACCAATTATTACATCAGCGTTCCGGCCGAAAACATAGAAACTGCTTTTTGGCTCGAGAGCGACCGAATGATGGGTCTTAACATCAACGATAATTCCTTAAATGTGCAGAAAGGCGTAGTCATTGAGGAATTCAAACAACGCTGTTACAATGCCCCTTTTGGATTGTTGTGGCACCATGTTCGCGACATGCTTTATCAAAAAAGCCCGTATCGATGGCCAACCATTGGACTCACTTTTGACCACATCAGCGAAGCCTCACTGGCCGATGTACAGTCGTTTTATCAAAGATTTTATTCACCCAACAACGCCGTTATTTCAATAGTTGGAAACGTTTCTTTAAACGATTGCACCCAACTAATCGAAAAGTGGTTTGGCGATATTCCTATTTCGGGGGAAGCCAATTCGAATGTTTATGCTGAAGAAAATGAGTGGCGGCCTTCACGCCGGACCGAGGAAGACCTGTCACCGAACCCAGTTGTTTTCATTGTTTGGAAAGGTCCGGATATCCGCGAAGAGGCCTCATTGGGATTGGAATTATACGCAGATGTGTTGGGAGGTTCCGAAGTGTCTAATTTGTATGAAGTTTTAGTCAAGGAAGAAGGCCTTTGCAATGCGGCTGAGTGTTTTTATATGCGCGGT
>JBIKIM010000006.1:0-12889 GCA_044361605.1 Bacteroidia bacterium
ACATTCACGGATATTACTGCGATTGGTCCTGATGGAACCGAACGTCTACTTGACAATGCGAGTGCCCAAGTAAAATAAGGAAAAATCAAAATCATGATGATACGAAAAATTTGTTTAACGCTGCTTTTAGGTACTGCAATGTCTCTCAACGCCCAATGGGGTGGTTGGGGTGAAGATGAAGCGCCAGCTAAAGGCAAAGGCAAAGGAAAGGAGACACAAACGGTCGACGTAGGTGCATCCGCATCCGCATCAAAACCGGCGGCTACTCCAACAGCCAAACCTAAAATTGTGATAGAAGCAATAGGTACGCATTACGATGATGCGCCTAAAGCGCATTTTGAACCTGAGTACGTGAATGCGGATACCAATATTTCGCTTTATCATGGTGATTCTTTGCTTATTTCACGCCCTTATTTACGTCAAGCGGATGTGAAATTTCGTAAACGTATTTGGCGTGTTGTTGATCTAAGACAAAAAATGAACAAATCTTGGACTTGGCCTAGAAGCCCAATTACTCAGGTTTTCTGGGAGCTTGGCACCAAAGGTTTGGTTCGTGCGTATGCCAATGACTCGTTTAATCGTATCATTACACCTGAGCAGATTTTGGAAATTACCTCAAGTCTTGATAAGGTTCCTGTATTAGTTTCTGGTGTAGATCCTGCTGAGGCTACCGGTGATGATTATGTGGATAGTACAATTGTTGTGTCCTTCAAATGGTCGGATATTAACAAATTCGAAATCATGGAAGACTGGGTGTTTGATTTTAAACACGGCGAAATGAAGCCAATCATTATTGGGATTGCCCCTATTAAGCCTGAATTTATTGATGCCCCACAACCCGATGGTACGTCCAAAAAGGAAATGGTAGGCGAGAGCAAGCCTTATTGGTTGAAAATGGATGATTGTAGACCTACGTTGACAAAGTCACAAGTTTTTAACCGTTACAATGATGCTATGCGTTTAAATTGGGATCAACACATCAACCTTCACCGCTTATTCGATAGTTATATCGTAAAGAAAACGGATTGGGATGATTTGTATATCGCTTCTAAAACAGAGTTCAAAGATGATAAGGTTGCTACCTTGCTGGAAGCAGAAAAAATTAAGAATGACCTTTTCGTATTCGAACACGATCTGTGGGAATATTGAGAATCGCTTTTTAAAGAAAAGGCCGGTAATTTATACCGGCCTTTTTTTATACAGAAAATTGAATTTTAAGAATGTATTTCTTTTTGATGATTTTTTGTATCTTTGCGCTTCGTTTGTTAATATGAGAGAATGGAAGAATTCGAAATTGAGTTTGTAAAGCTTGAAAATGGAATTCACCTTTTTGAATACCAAATAAACGCGTCGTTCTTTGATTTTTTTAAAAATATTGATATTAACTCCGCCAACGTACTCGTTAAATTGGAACTCAACAAATTGGATAATGTATTACAAATTTTTATTCAAGGTGCAGGGGTTTTGCAGATGACGTGTGATCGGTGCTTAGGGAATGTAGATTATCCCGTAGATAATGAATTTACGGTAATTTATAACCTTAATGCGGCAGAAGATAAAACAGAAGAAGCGCATCATGTAAACATGGATTTGTTCTATGTTAAAGGAAGTCAATTCAGTGTTAACGTAGCAGAATCTATCTATCAGAGTTTCCTAACAGAAATTCCAATGGTTAAACGTTGCGACGATATTGACAATGGTGCCTGTGACGATGAGATGATCAATAAGATTGAAAATTTAGAACGTTCAAATGAACAAAAGCTTGAGATTGATCCCAGATGGGATGATTTAAAAAAACTATTAAACAAAGAGAAATAATACGTATACACTATGGCACATCCCAAACGAAAAATTTCCAAGACGCGTAGAGACAAACGTCGTACCCACGACAAATTAGTTATTCGTCCAATGATTGCAGATCCTGTAACAGGTGATGTTTCTTTATATCATCGTGTTAACTTACAAACGGGCATGTACCGCGGAGTTAAAGTGATGAAGGGTCGTAACGAAGATTAATATTTAATGGTAAAAATAGGTATTGATGCAATGGGTGGGGATTATGCCCCGCTCGAAGCTATAAAGGGAGCCAGCCTATCAAAAAATGAGTTCCCTGGTATTCATTTAGTGCTTTATGGTGATGAAAATCGCATAAAGCAGCTTGCAGATTCTGAAAACCATTCCTTAGAAGGAATTTCTATTGTTCACTGTTCCGAAGTTATCGAAATGGGTGAACATCCGGTTAAAGCAATCGCTTCTAAACGTGATTCTTCTATTTTTAGAGGATTTGTAGATTTAGCATCGAACGAAATTCAAGGCTTTCTAAGTGCAGGAAATACCGGTGCTATGTTAGTGGGATCGATTCAGATATTAAAATCTATAGAAGGTGTCGATAGACCTTGTTTGCTTACTTCAGTGCCCAAACCTTCAGGCATTAATGGCATTGTATTAGATGTTGGCGCCAATGCCGACAATAAGCCTGAACACTTGCAGCAATTTGCTTTGCTTGGTCATATTTATGCCGAAGCCATTCTTAAAAGAGCCAACCCCAAGGTAGGTCTCGTAAATATTGGTGAGGAAGACGAAAAAGGCAGTATTCTATCGCGAGCGGCGAATCAATTGCTTCGGAATACCCAACAAATAGATTTTATTGGTAATATCGAAGGTCGTGAAGTATTTAGTGATAAACACGATGTATTGGTTTGTGATGGGTTTACTGGAAATGTTATGGTAAAAGTTATTGAAGGATTTTATTACACACTTGCCAAACGCGGAGTAACCGATGATTTTTTGGATACGTTGAATTTTAAAAATCATGGTGGTGGGTTGATTTTAGGTGTTAAAGCTCCTGTAGTAGTGGGGCATGGCATTTCTAAGGCACCTACTTTTGTTAAAATGGTAGAATTGGTTAAAAATTCCATAGAATCCGATTTCTGCTCTAAAGTGAGCGATGCGTTTTCTATTCTACGTTCCAAAAATGCAGAGTCTACACATGAATAAATTTAATGCAGCCATAACGGCAGTAGGTGGTTACGTGCCCGATACCATTCTAACCAATGCGGATTTAGAAAAATTGGTTGATACCAATGATGAATGGATTCGGTCTCGGACAGGGATTTTAGAACGACGCATTCTCAAAGAAGAGGGTAAGGCAAGTTCCGATATGGCCGTTCGTGCCATATTGCCGATGCTTGAGAAAAAGAACATCGATCCCTTAGAAATAGATCTTATTATTTGCGCAACCATAACAGGAGATTATGTTTTTCCTGCAACAGCTAATGTTATTGCGGATAAAATTGGGGCAAAAAATGCTTGGGGCTATGACGTATCCGCTGCTTGTTCTGGTTTTCTTTATGCCTTACAAACAGGTTCGAAATTTATTGAGACCGGTACCCATAAAAAGGTAATTATAGTCGGTGTAGATAAAATGTCTGCAATCATCGATTATACAGACCGCAACACATGTATTATTTTTGGTGATGGCGGCGGTTGTGTGCTATTAGAACCAACTGAAGAGCCTTTGGGTCTTATAGATGCTAAATTGCATTCCGATGGCAGTGGTAGAGAGTTTTTGGTGCAACGTGCCGGAGGTTCTTTGAATCCGCCAACCCACGAAACTATTGATGCACGTCAACATTATGTATATCAAGAAGGAAAAACCGTATTCAAATTTGCGGTAACCAATATGGCAGATGTTAGTTACGATGTGATGACTAGAAATGGGTTAACGTCCGACGATGTGGACTGGTTAGTTCCACACCAAGCGAATCTAAGAATTATTGATGCAACAGCCAGTCGGATGGGCCTCGATGAATCTAAAGTACTTATCAATATTCAAAAATATGGCAATACCACAGCCGGAACTTTGCCTTTATTACTTTGGGATTTTGAATCTAAATTCAAAAAAGGGGATAACCTTATTCTGAGTACTTTTGGTGGTGGGTTTACCTGGGGTGCCATTTTAGTTAAATGGGCTTATTAATTCAGTTTCGCTTCAAAATAGCACTGAATAAATAATCGCCTCGCACCTTTAGCGACGTATCACCCGCATAACCTGATTCTATTATTCGGAAATCTGAATGGGCTTCGAGAAATCGCTCCATTTGAACTTCATTTTCAGCTCGGAACAGCGAGCAAGTGCAATATAAAATCGTGTTAATATGTTTAGATTCGGCCAGAGCGCTTAGAATTGCATATTGCAATTGTGCATATTCGGCAATTTGTTTTTCATTGAACATTGCCAATACCTCTGGATTGCGCCTCCAAGTGCCACTCCCCGTGCAAGGAACATCTGCCAGTACTACCTGAGCTTGTATACCCTTTAATTCCTTTGCTGAAGCCTGCTGGCTGAGATCAAGTACACGCACCTCGGGGACTTCTTTGTTGTTTTTGCGAAATCGGATTACCAAATTATCTAAAATTGTAGATCTCTTATCGGTGCAAAGCAAGTGTTTTGGGTGGCCTAACTGTTGAATCATAAATGCTTTTCCACCTGCCCCCGCGCAACAATCCCAAACATTTTGCCCATTGAAAATGGCTTTATGCCTTTCAATAACTTGGGTGCTCGCAATGTCTTGAATAATTCCTATTCCTCTGTCTATCCACCCTTGCAAATCAGTTCCACTAGGAAACATCCACGTATTAGAGGCATTAATTTGTGTGCCACCCGCTTGAATACATTCTTCATGAGTCGAATCGTCCCAAACATATAAATATACGGGCGCTGGCTCGTGCAACCAGTTAGATAATTCTGCAATAGTTATGTGCTGACTGATATGCCCTTTTAAACGATTATAAGGATCGGTATCAGCGGGTGTTAAACCTGAATCTATAGATTTTAATAGCTCGGCTCGCTGGTTTGCATCGCATGCGTCGATCAATCGAAAATTCTTCCAATATAAATAACACAATTCCCGATAGGCTTTTCTGTCTTTGCTGCCCCAATTTTTATGCTGACGAAATACGGCCTTTAGGTGCAATGGAAACGGCATACTTCCCGAGTAGGCGCCTATAATTTGGATTGCTTGTTCGTAATGCCTGGGATGCCTGGCTTGCATTATTTTTGTGTTTCTTGAGTCTCAAGCGGTTGCAATTCAATCTTCTCTTGACGAATCAATCGTACCCCTTGGTTAACAAAAATGGTATTGCCCGTATTCTTGAATTTATAGGTATTGATAAGTCCTGAATAGGATGCATTAGGCAGTTTACTTAAATCTATTCCACCATTATTTGCATAATGGGCCCCTAAAAAAAACAATTGATCGTAGGCTTGAAAAGCAAATTTACTGGGCTCTGCACGTTCTTTTTTAATAAACTTATGCGTAAAATCTAGCGCCTGGCTATCCGTACCCGCTATATAATTCATGCTGGGATAAATAATTCTGGTTTCGTCAATTTCCTCAGAAGCCGTCAATTGATCGTACCAACTTAAATCTCCGATAATATAAGAATCTGCTTTTTTCGAAACGTATTGAAATTGTGCAAGTCGCGTAAATGAGCTGGTTCCTACGTTAATTAGTAATAGTTCCTCGTTTTTGTTGGGAAGTTTTGGATTCAGTTTAGAGCCTGTTAATTGGTGTTCTGTATAAGCGATTTTCTGATTTTTAAGTGCTTTTTTGTAATAGGCCAACTGACTAACATCTTTCTTGTCAACGACTAAACAAAATGAATGCTGCGGGAATTCTTGTTTTAATTGATTAACTAAACCTTTTATCCGCACCGAATCATGCCCAAAAAAGTTGATATTTTGAACGGCTTTTGGCAATTTCAATGTAGCCAAGGGAGATACCCATAAAAATTGGGTGTTGGAGAGATTGGAAGCAATAAGATCAACCGGTTTTTGGGTTAATGGACCTATAAAAATATCAAGAGCTCTAAATTCCGCACTTTTAGGTAACTTTTCCAATTCGGAGTCATCCATCTTTTGAAGATCCCAAACCCGCAAATCAACAGATATATTCCACTCATTCAGCGCTTCTGCTGCTAATCGCAATCCCGCATAATAATCAAGCGCGGCCTGCGAAATTTGCTTTTGTCCCATCGTCGAACTTGTATCGGTAAAGAAGGGCAGGAGCACACCAACTTTCAGATGTTTTGAATTTTGAGCACTGGCGTTTAGGGAAATTCCCCCAAAAATTAAAATCGCAACAAACTGGCAGAAAGGTTTCATAACATAGGGTTTATTCCCATTCGATGGTGGCGGGAGGTTTGGAACTTATATCGTAGACCACGCGGTTAATGCCGCGCACTTGATTGATGATGGCGTTGGAAATGTCAGCCAATATTTCATAAGGGATATGCACCCAGTCGGCGGTCATACCGTCTGTGCTGCTTACGGCTCGTAAGGCCACCACCTGCTCGTAGGTGCGTTCGTCGCCCATTACGCCAACGCTGTAAACCGGCAACAAAATAGCGCCTGCTTGCCAGATTTTATCGTACCAACCTGTTTTACGCAGAATTTGCGTGTAAACGTAATCTGCTTCTTGAAGTAAGGCCACCTTTTCAGGGGTAATATCACCCAAAATTCGTATCGCCAAACCAGGACCCGGAAACGGATGTCTACCCAATAAAACGTCGCTCAACCCTAACGCTTTTCCTACTCTGCGAACTTCATCTTTGAAAAGCGCGCGTAAAGGTTCAACTACCTTTAAATTCATTTTTTCGGGAAGTCCGCCCACGTTGTGATGGCTTTTAATGGTAACAGAAGGTCCGTTAACACTCACGCTTTCAATTACATCGGGATATATCGTACCTTGAGCTAACCACGTAGCGCCTTCAATTTTTGACGCTTCGCGTTGGAAAATTTCGATAAATACACGCCCGATAGTTTTTCTTTTTTCTTCAGGATCGCTTTTACCAGCCAACTCGGTATAAAACTCGTTGCGGGCGTTTATGGCCCACAAATTCAGATTCATGCTCTCATAATTGGCTTGAACTTCTTCAAATTCGTTCTTGCGCAATAAACCGTTATCGATAAAAATACAGGTTAGGTTTTCTCCAATTGCTTGGTGCAATAAGGCTGCGGCAACCGAACTATCAACCCCGCCAGATAATCCCAAAATTACCTTTTCATCGCCAATGGTTGCGCGTAAACTCGCCACGGTTTCATCGATAAAATGTCCGGGAGTCCAATCTGCCTGACATCCACAAATATCGATGGCGAAGTTTTTCAATAATTCCAAACCTTCGGTGCTGTGATATACCTCGGGGTGGAATTGGATTCCATAAACGGGATGGGTAAAACCGTTCCAGCGAAAACCGGCAACAGGTATAGACTCCGTTTTGGCAATAATGTCAAAATTATCGGGTAAAACACCAATGGTATCGCCGTGACTCATCCAAACTTGACTTTCAAAATTAAGTCCATTCAAAAGGGCATTTTCAATCCCCGTTTGAAGCATTTTAGCCCTGCCGTATTCGCGGTGAAGACTTTTATCAACTTGTCCGCCTGCTACTTTAGCCATGTATTGCGCTCCATAACAAACTCCCAATACAGGAACTTGCTCGAACAAAGCGAATACATCGATTTGCGGTGGATTTTGGTCGTTTACGGAACACGGACTACCCGATAAGATAACTCCTTTCGTGAGAGAATCGGGACGTATGGCGCTATTAAAGGGGTGGATTTCACAATAAACGTTGATTTCTCGCAACCTACGGGCGATCAATTGGGTATATTGCGATCCAAAATCATAAATGAGGATTTTTTCGGTCATAAATGCAGAGGCAAAGATAACGCTAAATCCATTTGCGTTATGGATTTTGGGGCATTTCTTTTATGGGTTTTACCTTCAATGAAACGCGAGATTGGTACGAGGCCCTTTAGGGCAATATCTCCCTGTAGGTTTTACACCATTTAGGTTAAGCGATCCATGTCGAATTAGGCCTTTTCTAGTAACTAAATATACTTGGTTTAGCCCATTTCTTGTAACTGTTTCATAGCGGTATTAAGGGCTCGTATCATGAAATCGTGACGATTTCCGCGTAGTACATAATGTTTAACAACCACGGAGTCACCTATTTTGGTGGCAATATAAATAGTGCCATTAGGTTTTGCTTCGCTGCCCCCACTAGGTCCCGCAATACCCGTAGTTGCGATACCCATTTGGGCATTCAACAACGCGCAAACACCTTCTACCATTTGATGAGCCACTTCAGCGCTCACGGCGCCATGCATCTCTATCATGGTTTTCTCGACTCTTAAAACGTCAATTTTCACTTGGTTGTCGTAAGCAATTACGGAACCCTTAAACACGTCGGAAGCACCGGCTATTTGCACCATCTGATTGCCAATATATCCGCCTGTGCAGCTTTCGGCCGTAGCGATTGTCATGTGCCGTTTTCGGGCGTTATCCAAAAGCCATTCGGACATACTTGAGTCGGTAGGGCTGAAAACCCAATCGCCCAGCTCCTGTAATAAATCTTGCCAAAACCGTTCAAAGACTTCCCCCGAAAGCAAGGGATCTTGGCGGGTCAATCGCAATTTCACCACATTATGACTCGGTAAGTAGGCCAAGCCACAACCTGGTATCCGCTTCTCAAACGCACTAAGTTTTTTGGCGATGAGGCTTTCTGGGATAAGTGCGGTGGTGAGGGTTCTGTTTAGCGCTGGGGGAAGTTGGAATAACGGCGCTAACAACGGAAGAAGCGATTCTTCTGTAATAGCCTTTACCTCTCCTGGAACACCTGGCATTGCGGCCACATAACGCCCATTTTGCTCAAACCACATTCCCGGCGCTGTTCCTTGCGAATTGAATAAGGTTTTTGAACAGTCGGGCAATTCGGCTTGCATCTTGTTGATTTCAAATAATTCAGGTCCACGGAAAGCAAAAATGCGCTGTAAATGCGACAATACCTTTTGATCTATTCGTGTTCCACAGCCAAAATACGATTGAAGTACGCTTTTGGTAATGTCGTCGTTGGTGGGACCTAAACCACCGGTTATAAGGACCAAAGATACCCGTGATAAAGATTCGTCTAAGGCTGTAGTGATATCATTTTTACCATCGCGAATGGCTGTTTTTCTAGAAATATTCAATCCTAACGGCGCCAACACTTGAGCCAAATAAACACTGTTGGTATCGATGGTTTGGCCCATTAACAGTTCATCTCCAATGGTAATAATTTCAACATCCATGTTACAAAAGTATCGAAATCCACAAGTGGTTGATGCTTTTTTTACGCACACCAAGGGAAAGCGCATAAGTTTGCAACCGCATGTCTGAAATAATAATTTATACCGACGGAGCAGCCTTAGGAAATCCAGGACCTGGGGGGTACGGCGCCGTCATGATTTACGGGGAACACCGAAAAGAATTATCAGAGGGTTTTGTGCTGACTACTAATAATCGTATGGAATTATTGGCCGTAATTGAGGCCTTAAAACACATAAATAATCCGCAAATCCCCGTGGCGATTTACACCGACTCCAAATACGTTTGCGATACCATTTCGAAGAATTGGTTGGGAAGTTGGGTGAAAAAGGGATTCAAAGACGTGAAAAATGTCGATCTATGGAAGGAATACTTACAGGTTTCAAAACCCTTTCAATTAAAAATGAATTGGGTTAAAGGACATGCGGGCATTCCCGAAAATGAACGTTGCGATTTTTTGGCTACCCAAGCGGCAAAGAACAATCCCGTTAAACGCGATAAAGAATACGAAAAAGTGGCAGCCTCTAAAAATTCCTTGTTTTAATGTCCCGATAGCAAATGGGCTGCGTGACTCAAAGCAGCTTCGGTCATTTCCGCTCCCGATAACATTTTAGCAATGCTAATTTGCCGATCGGCTTCGCTTAGAAGTCTTACTTCACTTCGCGTTGTTTGGGCATCCTGCATCTTTACCACTTCCCATTGCTGGTTTCCGGCCGCGGCAACTTGTGGTAAATGACTGATGCACAAAATTTGATGACGTTGCGCCAATTCCCGAAACAACTGTCCCATTTTCGCAGCTACTTCGCCACTCACACCCGTGTCTGCTTCGTCGTAAATTAGGGTGGGGAGGAGTTTCCTTTCGGAAATGATACTTCGGAATGCGAAATTTAGCCGAGACAATTCCCCGCCCGATGCAATTTCGCTTACGGGCTGTGGTTGGGTCCCTGGATTGGCCGTGAATAACAATCGTATCACATCGGCTCCATACGGACCCATTTGTGAAAGGTCAAATTGAATATCGAAAGCCACCTGTGTATAAGGCATATTCAAGCGCTTTAGAATGTCAACTGATTTGTTTGATAAAATTTCAGCGGCTTGCATACGTTGGGTATGCAGGAGCTGCGCGTTTGTTTCACAGGTATTTTGCCATTCAATAAGTGATTCTTGCAATTGGACAATTAAGGCTTCTAATTCTGTAGTAGAAGATAGGGTATTGCTCAGTTTTTGTGCAATTTCTAGGAGTTCATCGGTGGTCGATACCTGGTGTTTGCGAAACAAATGCTGTATCTTGTCAAAACGATCGTTTATTTCAAATAACCGTTGGGGATTTTGTTCGGTTTTTTCTGCAATTTGAGCAGCTTCTGCAGCTAAGTCATCAACCTCAATGGCGATGGATTTTAAACGATTTTTAAAATCGGCGAACGCTGGACTAATAGTCTCGAACCCTTTAATGGCTTGATATAATTGTTGTACGAGTCCGTGAACATTCAAATCGCCTTCGCTCAAACCACTCGCTACTTGCGCAAAATGGTCTTTGATTTCCTCCGCTTGCGATAAGGTTTGTATTTCCTGCTCTAAGCTTGTTTCTTCCCCCGACAATAGTTGAAGCACGTCTATTTCTTGCAGTTGAAACCGATTAAAATCACGTTCTTTTAATGCAAGTCGTAGGGTGTTTTCTGCGGTTTTGAGCTCTTTGCTGATTTCAAGTACTTTGGTATACGTACGTTGGTATTCGGGATAAACGCCCGATTCTGTAGTAAAGGAATCCAACATTTCTCGTTGCACATCCACCTGCGCCATCATTAACGTGGTATGTTGGGTTTGGATTTCAACTAAAAAACTGCCCAATTCCTTTAATAGCGGAAGTGTTACCGGAGTGTCGTTAATAAACGCCCTGGACTTGCCTGTTTTGGCAATTTCCCTGCGAAAAATACACGTTTCGGAATAGTCAAGATCGTGCTGATCGAAAAACGATTGCAAAGGCAAGCGCCTAATATCGAAATGACCTTCAATAATACATTTATCAAAACCCTCCGATACTACACTCGTATCTGCGCGTTGCCCGAGTATTAATCCAATTGCGCCTAAAAGTATTGATTTACCCGCGCCTGTTTCGCCCGTTATGGTGGTAAGTCCCTCTGTGAGGTCCATTTCCAAATGCTCTAAAAGGGCATAGTGCGATATTAATAAACGTTGCAACATCGATTTTCTGATTAAGACCGGGTAAGAATGCAATTCATGACCCAAAGGTTTTCGTTGATATCCTTTTTGCCGTAAATAGCGTCTTGGAAAGGCGTGTACACAATTTCTTGATTGATCACACCAACGGCAACGCCATGTTTTCCTTCGAGTAATCCTTTGACTGCGTGAGCGCCCAAACGAGAGGCGAGGATGCGGTCATTGGCACTAGGCTTGCCACCGCGTTGAATATGTCCTAAAACCGTTACCCGTGTATCGGCTTCTGGGAAATGTTCTTGGTAAGCCTTCGCCAATTCATAGGCCCGTCCTTGCTCGTCGCCTTCGGCAACTACAAAAATCGAGAATTGCTTTTCCCGTCGTTTATTTTTATGGAAGTTCACCAATTCGGTAAATTCATTTTCTTTCTCAGGAATAAAAACACCTTCGGCTCCTCCAGCCAAAGCGGCATTTAATGCAATATGTCCCGAGTGCCGCCCCATTACCTCCACAAAAAATACGCGATTGTGGGCATCGGCGGTGTCACGAATTTTATCAATCGCATCAACAGCCGTATTGGTAGCTGTATCGAAACCTATGGTAAAATCCGTTCCGGCTAAATCATTATCGATGGTTCCAGGACATCCAATTATGGGTATGCCGTATTCGTTTGAAAAAGCGAGGGCTCCCGTGTAGGTTCCGTCGCCACCTATAGCCACCAAGGCATCGATGCCGTGTTCTTTCAAATTTTTGTAAGCCAAGGCGCGACCTTCTTCGGTTCTAAATTCCTTGGAACGCGCAGACTTAAGGATCGTGCCGCCGTATTGGATAATATTGCCCACACTGGCCGCAGTCATTGGTGCAATGCGGTTGTTGATTAATCCGTCGTAACCCGCAGTAATGCCATATACGTCAATGCCAAAATAGATACAAGTTCTTACGGCAGCGCGCACACACGCATTCATTCCTGGGGCATCACCGCCTGAAGTAAAGACGCCGATTTTTTTAATAGTTGAGTTCACGCTTATAGTTGTTTTAATGAAAGTTCAAAATAAACAAAAACCCCCGACATCGTCGAGGGCTTTTGCGATAATTGCCAAAAATATTGGGTTAATTATTTGGGATAATTGATACCCTTGTAATCGAATTGTACAAAATCGTTA
The DNA here is from genome assembly GCA_044361605.1 of Bacteroidia bacterium. Taxonomy (GTDB): domain Bacteria; phylum Bacteroidota; class Bacteroidia; order NS11-12g; family UBA955; genus VMCP01. The sequence continues at coordinate 12,488 of JBIKIM010000006.1, forward strand.
TTGTTACCAACTGCTGGCAAGTCGGTTAGTTTACCAATCTTTACTAAATAGATATTGAAATCTACTTCTTGGGTAGACTTAACCAAAACCACATCGCCTTCAGCAAAGGTGTATTGTGCGGTCATTTTATCTTTATTGGCTTTGTAAAGATTGAAAAGATATGTAGTACTAGAGGCATTGTTCCAATCGTTGGTACTTACTTTTACGAATTTGGTTCCGTTACCCGAAGTCCACGTTTTAGCCCACTGAGCCGCTCCCGTTACGGTTGCGTCTTTTAAGTCTTGATCGATAGGTTTAGACGCTTTTTGTAATGCAAAACCCGCTACTAAATCGTAGGCGATGTCTTGACCTTGGGAATTGGAATTATAAATAATTTGGTTTGCACCACCATCTAAACCATTA
>JBIKIM010000185.1:0-3753 GCA_044361605.1 Bacteroidia bacterium
CTCAAAAACAGCGAGAAATTCATGGATGTTTTCTGGCTTGAATTGCATTTCAACCCAACGGTGTATAAGACGTTTACTCATAAAATTCAATCAAAACGGGATGGTCAATGTAAATACCCATATTCAAGCTGCAATTTCCGTTGTTTTGGGCTATTTGAAGCAAATCACCGTATCCGAATAAAGCCAAAACCCGACCTTCTGGCATGTCATTGTAGTCGTTCATAATGCCTTCAATAGTAGCCATCTGTGTAAGGATTCGAACTTTTCGTTCGTTTCTGAGCAGTTCAAATTCGGCTTTGTTAATATTGAAATAACAATTTCCATACCCATCAATGTACAAACAAACAATGCGCATGGTATTCCCTTTTATGATCGGTTGAACCCACATTTGTTTGTGCGCAATTTCTTTTAATCTGAAAATTTCGGATAGATTTTGATTGGAATGGTCCAATAATTTTAAAACAGCGGGTATATATATCGCATTTAACGTATCCCATTGGTTACTTCCGTCATTAGGAACTATATAAAAAGGCAAGTCGTTGTCCTCAAAAGCCAAATGCAAGAAGCCTGAGGCTGGACCAAGGAAAAATTGTTGAAATTTATGGGCAATTACATATCGTGGGGGCTCCGACGATAGGGTAGTCAAGTGGCAAATATGAATTGTATCAGCCGGGAAGGACCTCATGAATTGTTTTAAAATCAAGGCTTGTTCTCGGGTGTTGCCCTTTTGAAGGGGAATTGCAGTTAAAATGATAGTAGCTGAAGGAAACGCCGAGGCTAGAGAAGACTGTGCCAAGGTATAATCAATAGTTTGTGTACCATGGTCGCACCAATAATGTATCCTGACGTGTCGTTTCCCGTCTCCGCTTTGCATATATTTGTAAAAATAATTCAAAACTCTTGACCGAATTTATCTATCAACTAGAATTTATCAACCCTCAAATGTTTTATGGGCCCCAAAACGCCCATTTGCTCTTACTTAAGCGCAAATATTCCAAACTGCAAATAGTAGCTAGAGGTGATGAGATTAAAGTAATTGGCGATGAAGCCAGCATACTAGAATTCCAAGTAGGGATGCAAGTGTTAGAAAAATTGTACACGTCGAGAAAAGAGTTAACAGAATTTATCATTCAAGAAGCCTTGGATATTTCGGGTAGTGGCGATAAACCGGTTGAACTTGCCTCTGATGTTTTGTTTATTGGCACACGAGGTCAACAAATAAAGGCGAAAACTAAAAACCAGCGAAAAATGCTGGAAGCATCGGAAAAAAGCGATATTATTTTTGCCATAGGTCCTGCAGGTACTGGAAAAACGTATACGGCTGTAGCCATTGCGGTTATGGCACTCAAAAATAGAGAAGTCCGAAAAGTTATCCTCACCAGACCCGCGGTTGAGGCCGGAGAAAACTTAGGATTCTTACCAGGCGACTTAAAAGAAAAGATCGACCCCTACCTAAGGCCCCTTTATGATGCCCTAGAAGACATGATTCCGGGTGATAAATTAAAAAGTATGATCGAAAGCAGAACTGTGGAAGTGGCCCCTTTGGCCTTTATGCGCGGTCGCACCCTTGATAATTGCTATGTGATTCTTGATGAAGCACAAAACAGCACCGAATTACAATTGAAAATGTTCCTCACCCGAATGGGTCCCAATGCAAAACTGGTCATTACCGGTGATTTAACACAAATTGACTTACCCAAAAAACAACAAAGTGGCTTGTTTAAGGCCTTGCGTATTTTGAAAAATATTGAAGGCATAAGTATTATCGAACTCGATACCAACGATGTGGTGCGCCACCGTTTGGTTAAAGAAATTATTCACGCATACGAAAAAGCAACAGACGAATAAATGGAACCCCAATCTCTAACCGCTACCAATTTCTACTTTAAGAACCAAACGCATTTTTACCGAGGTAAAGTGCGTGATGTGTACACCATTTCCGACGATCTACTCGTAGTCGTGGCTTGTGATCGCATTTCTGCTTTTGATCATGTATTGCCCAAGAGTATACCCTTCAAAGGACAAGTGCTGACACAAGTAGCCAACTTATTTCTCGACTACACGCAGAATATCATCCCAAATTGGAAGATTTCTAACCCAGATCCCCAAGTTACTATTGGTAAAAAATGCCAAGCCATACCTATTGAATTTGTCGTGCGGGGCTATCTTACCGGCCATGCGTGGCGAACCTATCAAGCCGGTGGTCGAACCCTCTGCGGGGTTACCCTCCCGGAAGGGCTTAAAGAAAACGACCCCTTTCCCGAACCCATTATAACCCCTGCAACCAAAGCCAGCAGCGGTCACGACGAAGACATTAGTTACGAGGAAATCCTTAAGCGTAAATTACTTCCCAAGAAAACATTGAATGCCTTGTATGACAAGACTTTAAGTTTGTATAAAAGCGGAGTAAGCTATGCCAAAGAGCGCGGATTGATTTTGGTTGATACCAAATATGAATTTGGACTCTATCACGAAGATTTAATGTTAATCGATGAAATCCATACCCCAGATTCATCACGGTTCTTTTATTTAGATTCTTACGATGAACTTCAGCAAGCGGCGAAACCACAAAAGCAATTAAGCAAAGAGTTTGTTCGTGAGTGGTTAATGTCGGAAGGATTTCAAGGATTGGAAGGTCAGTTAATGCCGGATATGAATGTTGACATGGTGAATCAAATTTCCAGTCGCTATCAAGAATTATATCGAGCCATGACTGGTGCCGCGTTGAAGGAACGTTCTTATGAGGATATATTTACCAACATGCAGGAATCCATTGAGTTGGGGATAACAAAATTGACATAAACTTTATCATTTGATAAAAAATTTATATTATCGAATTGTGAAAAACGTAAAACATATTCTTTTTCAGCGTGCACATGCCGCCATGATCATGGCTTTTGCTGCTGTTAATTGTCTTTCTTCTCAGAATGTTACCACCTATGCGGGTGTTCAATATACCGACTCTGGTAGATTCTTAGGTACGGCAGATAATCCCAAAAATAATGAGTTATACAGCAGACCTCTAGGTATTGCCGTAGATAATAACGGTCGTATTTGGGTGAGCGATGAACATAATATGATGCTTTTAGATGGTAACACATCCCGAAACCGGGGCGGTTATCGCGGCGATCCCACCAGTTCACAATCCATGGGTTATTTTGATGGAACCAGCACGGCTTCGCGGTTTACTTATCCAGCCGGTATAGCCGTTCACCCAACGGCCAACGATGTGTATTTTTGCGATCGGGACAATTCTTCCATACGCAAGGGGTCTAAATTCGTAAATTCCTCTAGCGGTACTATTTTTTCCACATACGCCGGTAAATCTGATTGGACAGGCGGATATGTAGACGGTAAATTGACCGATGCACGTTTCCGTTTTCCTGAAGATGCTCAGTATGACGATTCAGGCATATTATATATTTGCGATTTTATGAATCACTGCATCCGCAAAATATCAGGCGGTAACGTGACTACCTTAGCCGGTGATGGCAGTCAGAGTGCCGGTTATACCGATGCCACAGGCAAATCTGCGCGATTCTCATTTCCCTCTGGAATCGGAATGGATACGAACGGAGATCTGTTAGTGGCAGATCGTAACAACCGCTGCATTCGCCGTATCAATACCCAAACAGCCGCCGTAACTACGGTTACCAAAGACGTAAATTTTCCCTATGATGTTATTGGCGTAAACGGTAAAATTTATATATTAGAGCCTACCTGTATTAAAGTTTTCGATGGTAAAACGGTAAA